>JAUVLC010000003.1 GCA_030595925.1 Clostridia bacterium
CTATACCAAGTTTTTGTTGGTAATCAATGCTTTTTTATTTACCTCTTAAATTTCCCTGCTTTTTTCTCTATTCTTCTTTATTTACAATGTGTTTTACTCTTTCTTTATGCTATTATTCCACAATAAATACGAATGAAGCAAAAAAAATAACTTATTACGATTTGGAAGAAGATTCAAAAAGGAATTATTTTATTATTAAAAGAATTATAAAAAAAAATCCTGATTTAATCATATCCTTTGGGACGAAAGCAAGCAAAATACTTAAGAAAAAGATAAAGGACATCCCGGTAGTTTTTACCATGGTCTTAAATCCAATAGAAACGGGGCTTGTAAGTAAAATAAGAAATTCGGATGACAATTTTACCGGAGCGTCCATGAACGTTTCTCCGGAACGACAGTTAAATTATTAAAAGAAGTTCTACCAAAGGCTAAAAAGGTGGGGGTCCTTTATGATTCAAAAATGACGGGAGATACAATTACAAGGGTTATTCAGGCCGCTAAGGAGTGTGACCTGAAATTAATTAAAAAGGATGTTTTTTCTCCAAAGGAAGTACCGTTAGCAATTAAGCGCTTGATAAAAAAAATAGATGTACTATGGTTAGTTGCAGATACGACTGTTATTAGCTATCAATCTCTACAGTACATTTTAGAAATTGCTTTAAAAGCGAAAGTCCCGGTTATTGCTCAGGCTAATTATGTGGTAGAGATGGGAGTTTTAATAGGTTTAGAGTGTGATTATAAAGATATTGGGATGCAGTCAAGGGAATTAGTTTGTAAAATATTAGAAGGAGAAAAACCTGTTAATTTGCAAACGACTGTTCCCAGGAAAACGGTATTAACAATAAATCGTAAAGTTGCCGGGGCGTTAGGGGTAAAGATTCCCTTTTATGTTTCAAGAAGAGCTCATAAGATTTTTAAATAAACCAAAAGAAAGGAGGGAGAAAAATCGTTTTAAGGGGGAGTAAAAAATTAATATAAAAAGGAGCGGATCAATGATAAAAAATATTTTTAAAATGATCTGGCTATTGTGTTTGATGTGTTTTTTTACATCATCGGTATTTGCCCAGACGGATGAAATATCGCCGGAATTTTTGTTGTTTGGGAAGGAAATTTTAGTAGTAACAGCAGCCCGCCATGAACAGGAGATAGGGGAATCGCCGGCTACCATTAATGTTATTACAGCAGAGGATATTAAAAATTCGGGATGTTTAACAGTTGGTGACCTTTTAAGAACTCTGGCGGGAATGGATATTAGAACACTGCCGGAACAAAATTTTATTTAACGCCTCGGGGTTTAAGTAGTACAAATTCATGTGCTACAGAAAGGGTTCTTTGTTTCGTTGATGGCCGTCCAATCAATACTCCTAATCATGGAAGTTTTTTCCCTGATTTAACATTGCCTATAGTTAATATAGAGAGGATTGAGGTAATTAAAGGTCCTGCTTCAGCAATTTATGGGGCTAATGCTTTTTCCGGAATAATTAATATAATTACTAAGTCTGCGGAAAATGTTGATGGGTTTGAAATTTCGGCAGCCGGAGGAGAGTTTTCCACTCAACTTCACAAATTAAGTTTTGGTAAAAAAAGCGAAAAAATCGATGGTTTGTTTACTTCCCGGTGGGATAAAACTGATGGGTCACAATTAATTGCGGATAACACTGATTTTGAAAACTACAATGTCTTTGGAAAAGTGAAGGTTTCTAAATTCACTTTGTCTTTGGGACATAGTGAATCAGACCGTGGATTATCGGGTAGTGCAGGAAGGCCGACTTCTACCTATACTGAGGAGATAAACGAAAGTTTTGTAGATGCCGTAAGTAATATAGAATTAAATTCTAATATGGATTTAATGGTCAAAGGATTCATAAACGATCGCGAAAACATACTGGATATGGGTGATTTGACCACTGTTGATGAAGCTGTTCTGGGTGGAGAAGTACAGCATAACTGGCGGATAAATTCTAATAACCTGCTTATTTGCGGGGTAGATGTAGCTGAGTCAGAAATAGCATTAGCCGGAGACCATGAAACTACAAACGTTGCTGTTTACATACAAGACGAATGTAAGCTTATGGAAAAGTTAACCTTTACTCTGGGAGTAAGACATGATAAGCATTCTGTTTATGAAGAAGTAACTAGTCCGAGAGCAGGTGTAGTTTATAATCTTGGCAGAACGGTTATTAAATCTTTTTATGGTGAAGCATTCAGAGCTCCTACTTTTGCTGAGTCATATCCTGATTTGTGGCTTGGTCCAGTGGTGCATGTGATGGGGAATAACGAACTTGAACCTGAAAAGATGAAGTCATACGAAATAGGGATCGGGCATAAATTTACCAGGGAGATGGAAGGGGAAGTAAATGTTTTCTATAACAAAACAAGAAATTTAATTGTTTTGAGAACCCAAAGGATTTCAGCTACCGGTTTTCCTCCTATACCTGTTATAAAATATGATAATGTAAATAAAAATGAAGCGGAGGTAAAAGGAGTAGAAGTTTGTTTGAAAAGTAAACTTTTTTTTGACAATCTGAAAGGGGTTATGAATTATTCGTATCAAAAAGCTAAAAACGAACAAACCAAGGAAGATTTGGAATATGTGCCTAATCATAAATTTAATATAGGATTAAATTTTAAATTAGGACAATTTATGGCTAATACTGCCCTTCGCTATATAGGTGAAAGAATTTATCCGGATAGTCGTACCGGGCTTGCAGGAGAATTGGACGCCTATACAGTTGTAGATGCTAAAATCATTGCCGGGATATTAAAAAATTTGGAAGTATCATTATCTGCGTATAATATATTTGATGAGGAATACGAAGAAACGTATGACTATCCAATGCCTGGCACAAGCTGGTTAGCTGAGGTGGGGTATAAGTTTTAAAAGCGATGAAAAAGAAGAATATGCCTTTTGTAACAAAAAGAGAGAGATTATAAAAAATTCTTGACAAATAAAGATTTTTTATGATATATTCTCCTTGTGAGCAAAGTCGGAAAAATAAAATGTTACGGTGAAAACTATGCAATCAGTTAAAATTCTTTTTTCAGTAGTAAAGGTAAATGTAGTAATTGTTGTGCATGGTATTTTCGCCGTGGGCATAAAGTAATAGCTTAAGGCTAAACTTAAACGCCCCTGTCGGTGAAAAGCTGACAGGGGCGTTTTTTATTTAAATAAATACAATTTTAGAGGAGTAAGGCTGTGAAAGAATTAGAAATAATAAAAAATAATATTGGTGCTGTTGTGGTAGTAATATATGTTGTAGGCAGGTCTCCGCCTTAAGGGTGAAGTGGTAGATTATACACACAACCCCTGTTGGCGTGAGGCCGACAGGGGTTTTTTTTATTTAATTAAAAAATTTTAAAAGGAGGAAAAAATGAAGTATACAGGTGCAGAAATTATTATTAAATTGTTAGAAAGAGAGGGAATTGATATAGTTTCCGGAATTCCGGGCGGAGCAAATCTTCCCTTGTATAATGCTCTTTATAAAAGCAAGATACAACACATTTTAGCCCGACATGAGCAAGGAGCCGGTTTTATCGCTCATGGAATAGCCAGAGCAACAGGAAAAACAGCTGTTTGCTTTGCCACTTCCGGTCCGGGAGCGACAAATTTATTAACTGTTATCGCTGATGCAAAATTAGACTCTATACCCATTATTGCTATTACCGGGCAGGTTCCGTCTTCTTTTATAGGTACTGATGCCTTTCAGGAAGTGGATACCTATGGTATGACTTTACCCATTACCAAACATAATTTTCTTGTTCGGGACGCAAGAGAATTGCTCTATATTATTCCCGAGGCGTTTAAAATCGCTGCATCCGGAAGACCCGGGCCGGTGGTAATTGATGTTCCCAAAGATGTTCAATGCCAGGCTATCGAATTTGATCAATGGCCGGATCGGCAAAAAGAAGAAGACCCTGAAGAAATTAATTTATCCGGGATTAAACACATTGCCGGAATGATTAATGAATCCAAAAGGCCTTTGCTTTATATCGGAGGGGGGATTGTTAATTCAAAGGCACATAAATTATTGTATAAGTTAGCTAAAAGGAATTCCATCCCTGTAACTTCAACCTTAATGGGTTTAGGGTGTTTCCCCTCGGGGGATTCTTTATCTCTGGGAATGCCGGGGATGCATGGAGCGTGTTATACCAACTTTATTCTTAATGACGTGGATTTGCTTTTGGCCTTTGGGGTGCGTTTTGATGACCGGGCTACCGGAAATGTTAAAAAGTTTTGTCCCCAGGCAAAAATTGTTCATATTGATATTGACCGTTCTGAAATTGATAAAATTAAAAAATCGAATTTTTCCGTTACAGGGGATATTGGTCTGGCATTGAAACAAATAATGCCCTTTATAAATTCTGATCGTCGGGGAGATTGGATTAGGAAAATTGAAAAAATAAAAGAGGAGCATCCTTTTTTAAGGGAAAAGAATAGTGATTTTTTACACCCGATAAACCTTATTCGGACTATAAGTAATTTGGTTAAACCGGATACAATTATTACCACGGATGTGGGTCAACACCAAATGTGGGTTGCTCAGGCGTATCCGTTTCAATATCCCCGGACGTTGCTAACGTCCGGTGGATTGGGAACTATGGGGTTTGGATTACCTGCAGCTATTGGAGCGGCTCTGGTAAATCCTGATAAACGTATAGTGTGTATAAGTGGCGACGGGTCTTTTCTGATGAATATTCAGGAATTGGCAACATTAGCCGATTTAAATTTAAATATAACCACTATTATTATGAATAACGGGCATTTAGGGCTTATTCGACAACAGCAGGAATTATTTTATGAAAAAAATTATATAGCAGCGAAGTTTATCTCCAATCCTGATTTTGCAGCTATTGCCCGTAATTTCGGTATTAGGAGTTATGATTTAGAAGGAATGGAAAATCCTATGGCTGTTCTGTCGGAATCTTTAACGAAACCAGGGTCTTGCGTTGTGAACGCACCAATACATTATGCGGAAAATGTTTGTCCCATAGTTCCGCCCGGTGCGGCAAATTATGAGATGATAGGAGGGGAGAAGAATGACTAAAATAGCAAGTACTATTATTGAATTGACGGTTCAAAATCATCCGGGTGTGATGTCTCATATTACCGGTCTTTTTTCCAGACGGGCATTCAATTTAGAGGGAATTTTATGTGGATGTATCGGCAAGGGAACACAAAGCCGGATGTTTTTATTGGTCGAAAATAATGGACGCATTCAACAAATAATAAAACAATTGGAGAAACTTTATGACGTAATAGACGTTACTTTACGCGAAGATTACGATCATACGCTATTTAAACGATTGCATGAATTTATTAAATAATTCCCTGGTGTTATTCATAAAAGATAACAAAAGAAATAGGGGAAGAGTTTCTTCTTGCTTTTAAACATTAAATTGGATAAAATTATAAACACGGTTTGTATTTTTATGACATCTAAAAAATGTTCTTTCTAATAGCGTAAGTAGATGATTTAAAAAGTAATGACTTTGTGGTTAAAAATAAAACCTTATCGGGAATAGAAGATAATTATTACAATAGCTTTTTTGCAGCAGAGAAATGAGTTTTTACAACGGAAGAATATTGCGTATGGATAATAGAATTTCAGCATTTGTATTTAAAAATCGCCGGTTTTTTAGTATCATTTCTCTTATAGTAGTAATGGTTTTAAAGCTTTATTTAAAGGGCACTACCTCTTTGTTTTTGTTCGGGACAGGCTTAATAATTGTAGCGATAGGAATAGTCTTCAGAATGTATTGTGCCAGTTATCTTTTGGGGAGGCATATTGTTACTAAAGTAGAAGCAGATTTTCTTTGCGTTTCCGGGCCTTTTGCTTATTTTCGCAATCCTCTTTATCTGGGTAACTTTATTATCTGTATAGGTTGCTGTATCTCTTTCAATGAATGGTATGCTTATTTAATCGGGATTGGAAATTTTATTTTTTTATATTCATTTATAGTTCCTCATGAAGAAAGATTTTTGCAGGAAAAATTCGGAGATAATTATCTTGAATATAAAGCTTATACGAAGAGATTTATACCCAGGCTAACAGGGTATAAAAGTCATACGGAAATATTTCCTAAATATAAACTCGGCATTTTGAAAGAAATTAGTCATTTAATTATCCTTGTAGTATTTTTTGTAATCCTTGCGGTCTGTTTTGTTTGATAAAGAGGATTTTTTTGCAGAAGTCTATAAATAATAAAAAAAGGAGGTATTAAAAATGCGGGAAAAAAGGACAGCTATTTTTTTGAGGTTAATGATGATTTTATTTTTATTTGGTTTAATGAATTTGGTTGGTGCTCAAGCAAAACCTAAAGCTAAAAGTGGTGAAGGGGAAGAGAAAGCTTGGACCAAAGAGAAAAGGGAAGGACAAAAGAGTGAAACACCCCCCGGATGGGAAAAAGGGTTAAAGAAAGGTTGGGAAAAATTAACTCCCCCGGGATGGAATAAAAAGGATAAAAAAGAAAGAAAAGAATGGCAAAAAAAGTTAGCCAGAGTTAAAAAACAAATTAAGACGAAAGCAAAAAAGAAAAAGTGGAACGCAGAAAACTGTGAGAGAGCATCTATTGCTCTGGAATTTGCAGTAAGAAGAGGGATGCCGGCAAGTCAGGCTGGAAATGTCATAGGAGAGTGTATAGGTAAGGGTTTAACAGGAGAAGAAACTTTACTTGTAGGAATAGTTTTATCTGAAGGGGTTGAGAAAGGAACGAATTTTGAAACTATGGGTAGCCGGGTTGTAGAAAAAATCAGAGCAGGCTATAAAGGGAAAAAATTAGCCAGGGAAATTCGTTTTATGATTGATACTGACTACAAAACCAGGAAGGAAGTAAAAGAAAAGAAAATGGAAAAGCTTTTAAACAAAGAAGAATTTAAACAAGAGAAAAAAGAGGAGAAATTAGAGAGGCCGGTAAGCAAAGGTTCCGGTGGCGGAGGACGTGGTCGAGGTAAAAAATAGAAAGAGGAGAAGTATGGATTGGAAACTATTTATAGCAACCTTTGGAGTAATATTTTTGGCAGAACTTGCCGATAAGACCCAGCTGGTAGGAATAAGAATGTCTGCAAACAGACTGTGTCACAATCTGGGCTTGTGAATACTTTTTTCGATGGGCGTCATACATTCGACAGGCTCAGTACAAGTTCATGTCGCCACTACAATTGTTTTGAAAATCAGAGTTATGACACAGTCTGAAAGAGAGGAAAACCATTAACAGTATGGTTGGGGTCTATATCAGCATACATAATTGTGACGGTCATTTCCGTGTTAATTGGTGCCATTTGGAAAATATATAAGCCGGAATAATGATTAAAGGTTAAGAGTGTTAGAGGGAAAAGGTGCAAAATAAAATAAAATTCGTTTCGAATAGAACTAAAATAGCTAAAGATGTAACTGAATTGGTGGGAAATACCCCTTTAGTAGAATTGAACAGAATAGCCGGAAAAATGAAAGCAACGATTCTGGGAAAACTGGAATTTTTTAATCCCTGCGGGAGTGTAAAAGACCGTATTGGGGTAAGTATGATTGCTGCGGCAGAAAAGAAAGGCTTACTTAGTGCAGATTCTGTCGTGGTGGAACCAACCAGTGGAAATACGGGTATTGCCTTAGCTTTTGTCTGTGCTGTTAAGGGATATAAATTAATTCTCACAATGCCTGATACAATGAGCAGTGAACGAAAGAAAATGCTTGCGGTGCTTGGTGCGAAAATAGTTTTAACCCCGGGGGATAAAGGGATGCGGGGTGCGATTAGTAAAGCAGAAGAAATTACCAAAGAAAATAATAAAGCGTTTATGTTACAACAATTTAAAAACCCTGCTAATCCCCAAATACATCGGGAAACTACTGCTTTGGAAATATGGAGGGATACTGGAGGGAAGGTAGATATTTTGGTTTCAGGGGTAGGTACCGGAGGGACTATTACCGGGATAGCTGAGGTATTGAAAGAAAAAAATCCTCAATTTAAGGCAATAGCGGTGGAGCCGGCGGATTCTCCTGTTCTTTCCGGTGGAAGACCGGGAGCACATAAAATTCAGGGGATTGGGGCCGGATTTATACCGGATGTTTTAAATGAAGATATTGTCGATGAAGTAATCAAAGTAACCAATGATGAGGCAATAGAGTGTGCAAGAAAATTGGCTAAAGAAGAAGGATTATTTGTCGGTATTTCTTCCGGAGCAGCAATGTTTGCAGCATTAGAAATTGGTAAACGCGAAGAAAATAAAGAAAAAGTTATTGTAGTTATTTTTCCTGATTCAGGAGAACGTTATCTTTCTACGGAACTTTTCAAAGAAGAATAAAAACAGAGGAATGTAATGAAAAAAATATATTTAGATCACAATGCTACTACTCCGGTGCATTCGGAAGTAATTAAGGAAATGTTGCCTTATTACAGGGACATTTATGGTAATGCCTCCAGTTTTCATCAGTTTGGTCAACAGGCACGAAAAGCGGTGGAAGAGGCAAGGGAAAAAGTGGTCGATTTTATTGGCGCTAAGTCCGGGGAAATAATTTTTACCAGTGGTGGAACCGAGGCGGATAATTTTGCAATTAAGGGAGTTGCTTATGCTAATCAGACTAAAGGAAAACATATCATAACTTCGTCAATAGAACATCATGCGGTTTTAAATTCTTGTAAATATTTAGAAAAACAAGGGTTTCGGATTACCTATCTTCCGGTAGATAAATATGGTTTAATTAATCCGGAAGAGGTAAAAAAAGCAATTGAGGATGAAACAATTCTTATTAGCATTATGCATGCGAATAATGAAATGGGGACAATAGAGCCTATTGCCGAAGTTGGAAAAATAGCCAAAGAAAAAGGGGTTTATTTTCATATCGATGCAGTTCAATCAGCAGGTAAAATCCCGGTAGAGGTAAAGGAATTAAATGTAGATTTACTTTCTTTATCGGGGCATAAAGTTTATGGGCCTAAAGGTATCGGGGTCCTTTATATTCGTAAAGGAACAAAAATTCAGCCATTAATTCATGGAGGACACCATGAGAAAAATAAACGGGCCGGGACAGAAAATGTTCCGGGGATTATTGGATTAGCTAAAGCAATAGAAATTGCCCGTATTACGGTGAAGGAAGAAGCAATACGGTTGACTAATTTACGCAATAGGTTATGGACCAGTATCAATGAAAAAATAGAAGATGTTTTTTTGCACGGACATCCACAAGAAAGATTACCTAATACGTTAAATTTAAGTTTCGAAGGGGTAGAAGGGGAAGCGATAATTCTTGACTTGGATATGAAAGGCATAGCTGTTTCAACCGGCTCAGCCTGTACTTCGGGAACGTTAGAACCGTCACATGTTTTAAAAGCAATGGGAGTAAATCCTCGGCTTGCTCAAGGGGCAATAAGGTTTAGTCTCGGTGAAGATAATACTCAAGAGGAGATTGATTATGTTGCGGATATGTTATCCGGAATTGTAAGCCGGTTGAGAGGAATATCTCCCTTTTATCAGAAGAAAGAAAGCAAAGATTTATATAAAGGAGCGTAAAGATGCAATATACTGAAAAAGTAATAGAACATTTTCAGCATCCCAGAAATGTCGGAGAAATAGAAAATCCCGATGGTATTGGCCATGTGGGGAATCCTATTTGCGGGGATGTTATGGAATTGTATATTAAAATAAAAGATAATATAATTGTTGATGTAAAATTTAAAACATTTGGTTGTGGTGCAGCTATTGCCAGTGGTTCAATGCTTACCGAACTTATTAAAGGGAAGAGCATAGATGAGGCATTGGAGATATCTAATAAAATAGTTGTTGAAGCGTTGGGTGGGTTACCGCCTAAAAAGACACATTGTTCTGTGCTGGCTGAAGATGCCTTAAAATTCGCCATTGATGATTATTTTAAGAAACAAGGAAAAAAATAAAACATTTTTGACATTACTTAAAAAATTGTAGTCGCCTCATTTATGATGCATCATTATTATCTGTTCCGTCTAATAAAGAGATTGTTGAAAAATGGTAGCCGACGGCTTTAGCCGGCGATTTTTTTTGCTAATTATTACCAAATAGTACCACTTTTTCACGCAAACTAAAGTTTGCGACTACCAAATTCGTATTTTTCAACAATCTCTAAATTGGGCAACTACATTGATTTGGGAGAAGGGCAATTGTAGTTGAGGCATTTAGACACTGTCTATTGTGTTGTATTAAATACCTGGTTTTAGGTAGCCGCAGACTTTCCTCCTTACAGACTGGCGGACAAGTAGTCTGCGTAATTTTTTTGTCAAGGCGTAATCTAAAGCTTTCGACTAGCAAAATTTTTTGACAGCACTTAATCTATAAAAAAAGGAGTTAGTTATGGAATTAAATATTCCCGGAGATGAAGAGTTAAAAAATTTAGATATACATTCTTTAGGAGAGGCTAAAATAAAATCTCCTTTAAAACTAGATAATTCCTTGTTTGTCGATGATGATGACAAAATTTTAGTTCATTCTGATTTAAAAAAAATTAAAGAGTATTTTGCCTGTCGGGAAATTCCCCCGGCTTTTCAACCTGCCGGTCCCCGGAGAAAGATTTTTTTCAATCCGGAGGAAATAACTTGCGGGGTTGTTACTTGCGGAGGAATTTGTCCGGGATTAAATGATGTGATTAGGACAATAGTTTTAACCTTGCAATGGCAATATGGGGTTAAGAAAGTACTAGGTTTTAGATACGGATATGAAGGAATGACTTCAAAAGCAAGGAAAGAACCAGTAGAATTAAATCCTTCTATTGTTAAAGAGATTCAACATAAAGGAGGAACTATATTAGGAAGCAGCCGGGGACATCAGAATCTTGAGGATATGATAAAGACCCTCGTCAAGTATAAAATAAAGATTCTTTTCACTATTGGCGGGGATGGAACGCTTAATGGAGCACATAATCTTTGTAAAGAGATAAAAAAGCAGGGAGAACTTATTTCCGTAATTGGAATTCCGAAAACGATTGATAATGATATTTACTGTTCGGAGACAACATTCGGGTTTGCTACTGCTGTGGAAGAAGCACGTAATTCCATTGCTGCGGCCAATGAGGAAGCTAATGCCGCTTTTAACGGAATCGGGTTAGTCAAGTTGATGGGAAGGGATTCCGGATTTATAGCAACAGAGGCATCCCTTGCTAATAGTGATGTAAATTTTTGTCTGGTTCCTGAAGTGCCTTTTACTCTTGACGGGGATAAAGGATTTTTACGACGGTTAGAGAAAAGATTGGAGCGAAAACATCATGCAGTCATCGTTGTTGCTGAAGGGGCAGGACAATATCTTATGGGGCAAAAGAAAGAAACAGTAAAAGATGCTTCCGGAAATGTTAGACATAAAGACATAGGATTTTTTTTGAAACAATCGATTAAAGAATACTTTAAAAAGAAAAATATTCCCATTACGGTAAAATATATCGATCCCAGTTATACTATTCGCAGTTGTCCTGCTAATGCGTTTGATTCTGTGGTGTGTTTGTTTTTCGGACAGAACGCCGTTCATGCCGGTATGGCAGGAAAAACCGATATGTTTATTAGTTCCTGGAGTCAGTGTTTTACCCATGTTCCACTGACTATGGCCATAAATAAAAGAAAGAAAATTAATCCTAAAAATATTTTTTGGCAAACGATATTGGCTATAACTGACTAAAATCTTAGGGACAGGCTTACATTTCTGATATCACTTAACAATCTGTAGTTGCGGCATTTAGAGATTGTTGAAAAACGGTAGCCGACGGCTTCAGCCGGCGAATTTTTTTGCTGATTATTACCAAATGTTACCATGTTTTCACGCAAACTAAAGTTTGCGACTACAAAATTTGTATTTTTCAACAATCTCTTTATGACGTATTATTATTGTCTGTTCTGTCCAATCATCCAAACTAACGGCGGACAAGTAAATTGGGCAACTACATTGATTTGGGAGAAAGGCAATTGTAGTTGCGGCATTAATTTGTACTGAGCTTGTCAAATGTATGATGCTGTTTATTGTGTTTTAATTTTTGCATCAACAGATTTGGTTATAATTCTGTTTTAGGTAGCCGCAGACTTTAGTCTGCGTAATTTCTTCGTCGAGACTGTAACCTAAAGACTTCAACTACCAAAAGATAAAACATTTTTGACATTACTAAAAGAAGTAAGGGGGGCAAAATGGGAACAGAAGCGCTTTTTTACCAAAGTAAAAAACAGGTAATAAAGTCCGGGATTAGTTTTGGCTCAGCTCTGGCCATGGTTATTTCCTGGTCGGTTAATAAGTCGATTATCTGGGCAATAATTCACGGATTATTATCCTGGATTTATGTAATTTATTATGCTGTTACCAGATAGCAAGTATTATTATTAGCAATAGATATATTTAAGCAACAAGTTTTTATATTAATTTATTTGATAATTTTGGTTCAGAGGATATAGGGTCATAACCGTGAAGTGTTTGTGCTTAATGTTTGTTTTTTTATTAACGGGATGGAATGTACAGGCAAAGGAAGTTAAATTTTGCGCTGTAGGTGATATTTTACTGGATAGAGGGGTAAAGAACCGTATCAGAAAAAATGGAGTTAATTATCCTTTCCAAAAAGTTTTTTCTCTTATCAAAAAGAATGATTTAGCATTTTGCAATTTAGAATGTCCGGTGTCTTTATCCGGAACACCTTCAAAGAAAACGTTTTGTTTTCATGCAAAACCAACTTATCTTAACGGAGTAAAAAATGCCGGGTTTAATGTTATATCTATTGCTAATAATCATATACTTGATTGGGGGAGAGATGCCTTTTTGGAAACAAAAACTCTCCTTGAAAAAAATGGCCTATACCCTGTAGGAGGGGGGAAAACCCAGATTAAGGCTCGAGGCCCGACCATTATCGAATGTAAAGGATTAAAGTTTGCTTTTTTCGGTTATGTATTGCTGAGAGGAATGACTTATCGTGCGGACAGACCGGCTCCTGCCTGGGCGGGAACAGATGAAATTATTAAAGAAATAAAAAAAATAAGAAATAAAGTTGATTTTGTTATAGTATCACTGCATTGGGGAATTGAGTTTAAACAAATACCTACCGGCACGCAGGTAAAAAGAGCACATAGACTTATTGATGCCGGAGCGGATCTTATTTTGGGGCATCATTCTCATGTTTTACAGAGCATAGAGTATTATAAAGGGAAATATATTGTTTATAGTCTGGGGAATTTTGTTTTTGACCAGCATAAATTATACCGGAAACAAAGTATGATTTTTGGGTGTACTTTTAAAAAAGAAGAAATTACTTCGGCATATTTTATTCCCATATTACTTAAAGATTTCAGGCCTCATCCGGCAAAAGGAGAAAATGCAAAAAAAATTATTAAAAAAGTAAAATTGCTTTCTAATAAATACAATATAAAATTAATCGAAACTTCGGATAAAGTTTTTCTTATGGAAAGCTATTCAAATTTATTTTTTGGGAGAAGTGGGTTTTTTAAATAGGCTGACAGATTTATTTTAGGGAAACATTTGTTTGCAAAATCATGGGTGGGGGTAGACAGGAAGGACGTATTTTACAGACTATTTGGTAGAGAATAATTTAAATTTAACACAAATAATGAAGGGGATAATTTTTATGAAATTGAAATTGCCGCATTTTTTACTGCTTACCTATGTAATATTTTTTATTGCCCTGGCAATAAAGCCCTATGATAGAGACGTATGGGTTGCTGAAAATCTGCCTATAGTAGGGCTCGTTTTATTCTTGGCTGTAACCCATAGAAAATTTCAATTTTCAAATTTATCGTATATTATGATGAGTGTTTTAATATTTTTACATACGGTGGGAGGATATTTTACTTTTGAGAGAGTGCCCTTTGATTTTATAACTGATTTTTTTGGATTTGAAAGAAATCATTACGATAGAATTGCACATTTTAGCGTGGGATTTTATGCCTTTCCTGTGGCGGAGTATCTAAACAGAAAAAATCTGGTAAATTCTAAATTACTTATGGCGTTATTCGGGATATTATCTATTTTTACAGTTGCAGCAATTTATGAGATTATTGAATGGATTTATGCTGTAACCGCTAATCCTACTGCAGGAATAGCTTTTTTAGGAAGTCAGGGCGATATATGGGATGCCCAAAAAGATATGCTTGCCGACGGTTTAGGAGCAATTCTCTCCGGTATAATTTTTTTAAAGGTTAATAAAAGAACGAAAAACAGAATAGGGAATGGTTGAGATTGCAATAAACTCGTAGTGTTTGTTTTTTTATCTTGACAATCACCATAAAATATGGTTATATAAACATAGAATATGGTTGTAAGAATCGGAGGCAATTATGCTTGAACCTATTTTAGGAAATGGGACTGTAGAAAAAATCCTTCTTTTTCTGTCTGTTTACGGAGAAGGGTATGGGACAAAAATGTCAGATACATTTAATATTCCATTAAATGGAATTCAGCAACAGTTAAAGCGATTGGAAGACGGGGGTGTTTTAGTAAGTCAATTAAAGGGAAAAACAAGAATTTATAAGTTTAATCCCCGATATTTTTTTCTGAAGGAACTAAAAAGCCTTCTGGAAAAAACTTTGAGCGTGTTACCTGAAAAAGAATTAAAGAAATATTATTGCCAAAGAACAAGACCAAGGAGAAAAGGAAAACCTTGAAAAGAAAAATAAATTGGGACGGTATAAATATAAAAGATTTAGCGTGTTTAATATCTGAGCATTTGAGTAAACATAATATTGAAACTGTTCTTGTGGGAGGAGCTTGTGTTTCAATTTATTCCCATAATGAGTATCTTTCATATGATCTTGATTTTGTAATATATAATACAATCAAGGAGATTAAACCTTTTTTAGAAGAGTTAGGGTTCAAACAAAAAAGCACTCGTCATTTTGTGCGGAAAGATTGTTCATATTATATTGAATTTGTTACTTCTCCTGTATCTATAGGAAACGAGGCAGTAATAACAAAGTTTAAAAAACTAAAAACAAAGAAAGGGACATTATTATTATTATCGGCAACTGATTGTGTTAAAGATAGGCTTGCAGCGTATTATCATTGGAATGATCCTCAGTCCTTAGATCAGGCAGTAATGGTAACTAAAAAACAAAAGGTTGATTTGAAGGATATTAAAAAGTGGTCAATAAAAGAAAATGCAAAAGAAAAATTCAATAAATTCAAAAAGATTTTGGATAATGAAAAATAAATAAAATTTGAACTTGGGTTTTTACAAGGAAATATCTTCCGAAAATTCAATAAAAGTATAAAAAAGTAATAAAAAACATTGATTTTAAAAAAATTATGAATGATAAAAAAATTTGCCGATGGTTTGAAGTGTGTCCTCTTAAAAATTTTTACCAACAAAAGAAAATAAATAAACAGTGGATTGAAGACTACTGTTGGGGAGATTATTCAAAGTGTGTCAGGAAAAAAATGGAAGAAGACAACTTATATCATCCGGACAATATGATGCCGGACGGAACAATTGACGAAAGTTTAAAATAAAAGAGATTTATTTAAAGGAGGAAGAACAAAATGCCTACATACGGGTATAAATGTGAAAAATGCGGTTATGAATTTGAAGAATTTCAGAATATTACAGCTCCACCGATTGAAAAATGTTCCCAATGTGATGGAGAAGTAAAACGCGTGATTGGAACGGGAATGCAGGTGATTTTTAAAGGTTCGGGATTTTACGCAACGGATAACAAAAAGAGTGCTCCCACAGGCGGAACATGTTGTGGCAGGACCGAACGGTGTGATAAACCACCTTGCTCCGATACTGAAAGTTGTAAGAGATAATGGGGAGAGGGATAGGGTGAGGGGAAAAATGGTTTGTTGTGAGGTCGTTTGTTTTTCAAATATTCAAAAAAAATCGACAGGACAGAAAGATTTATGTAATGATTGTATGTAAAAATAAGATATATTTATTAGAAAAACATAATATCAAAAATTCTATGATGCCTTGGAATGTAATTTAGCATACCTATCTACTAATTGACGAATCATTTTTTGATATTTTATGTGGTGTTGTCTGGCATAGTGTTTAAAAAATTCTACGCTTGATTTACTTAAAGACAGTGTGATTTTTACAGTTTCCTGTGGAATGACCAATTCCTCCGGTGGTGGAAGAAAATCTTTAATTCTAACCATTTTTCCAATGGGTTTATTCGAGTCAGTCATCTTTTTTTTCATAGTATTGTTTCCCCTTTCTCCAATAGCCAGCACCGATTATCCTGATTTTTTCTTTACGATAAGTGAATCTGACCGTTAGAATTTTGCCTTTTACTTTTCCGACACAGAAAAATCTTTCTTCTTTTTTACTATGTTTTGAGTCATTATAAATTTTTCTTTTAATATCTTTAAATGCTTTTGCAGCAGTGATGAAGTCAACGCCATGTTTATTAATATTGACGAATTCTTTTTCTAAATCCCAGATGAAATTACTAATATTAGCTACCATAATAAAAGAATAACATAAGTATTGCCATTTGTCAATACAATTATATGTATAAATTTACAGAAAAAGAAATATCGATAGTAAAACAAAAATCCGGTATTTTTTTCAATTGGATTAGCGAAAGCCGGCATTTAAAAAATAAATCGATAAAATGAGAAAAAGTATGTTATATTACGCATACTAACTGGTGTTTGTATATAATAATTTAGAGCAAGTATTAATTATAACGACAGTTTATCATTAATTTCAGAAAAAACAGAAAAACATTAACTTATTATCTTAAGTCCTTCCCTTATTACTTACAAAACGCTGCATGTTTTTGACAGTATAGAGTATGGCGAAATTATGCTCGAGGAAATTTATGGATAGTCCAATTTTCTTAATAGGTGCCGGATTTAACGTAGATGCCAATTCACAAATACGTAGTCGCGAATATCGATATCCGCTCACCGGTGATTTGCTTGAACCATGCTTTGAGATCACGGAACTACCGGTTGGAAAGTCGATCGAAGACCTATTCCAAAACTCTATAGAGCAACGAGAAATATCTCCTTTACAGCGACTTTGCGATTTGGTGATGGGAGCTGATTACTATTTTGGCGGACAATTCACCAATGAGAATGAAAATATAGAGAACCCTTATAACCAATTTTTACAAAAATTCCGGGATTCTCACTTTATAACATTCAACTATGATTCATTATTGGAAATACTGTTGTTCCATAAAAAAAGGTGGAAACCTGATGACGGATATGGCATTAATGTACACACGGAAATACGACCATTTGAACTTCCTAAACATTCAAATAATCTGGTACTACATCTACATGGTTCGTTTTGTGTAAATTCTGTAGAAGTCTATTTCGAAAAAGATAGAACAAGTTTGATAGAGTGGATGAAGCCTTTAGAAAAACCACAATATGTCTTTGATCCTCATTCAATAACTCATAGATTTTCTCCTTATGAGCGTATTCATTCTCGGTCATACAGGGATCCCTTTAAACGTGTTATTGCACCTATTCCGGATAAGGCAAAAAATATCAATTGTTCTTCTTTTGTGGTTGCTGTATATAAGAAGGCTATTTTCTTGATAAAACAATGTGATACTATAGTTTCCATAGGTTACAGATTTGGCGAACAGGATGTTTCCTCGTATGAGTCTATCCTGAAAGCATTATCAGGATCAAACAAATCAAAAAGATTAATCGTCATTTCACCCGATGCAAAGGAAATCGTCTCAAGAATTAAAAAAGATTACCATTTTGAGATCATACCATTAGAACTTACATTCGGTGGGTGGGCTTCTAAAGGATTTAGACTACCATAGTTAGAAAATGAAAAGAGTGAAAAATGGTCGTTGCTAAAAAAGTTAAATAACTATTGAGAAATAGAAGATAGGTTTAAGATAATGAAATAATGGGTAGCCTTTTGGGGAAAACCTTGAAATGTGAAAATAGGGTTGGAAAAATTTTTAGAAAAAACTTTTGACTTTTTTTACTTATTGAGTTATATTAGTCAATATCAGAAAAATAGAGGATCATTCTCTAATTTTAGGTTTTCTTTCTGGAATTGACAATTTTATATGTCTATGTAAATATGTCTTAACAAAATAAAAAGGAGGAGTAAATTATGTCTATCGTATCGGAGTCGGAATTCAAAGGAAATCCCATGTTGGTCATTAAGAATGATGAAGAGGATAAATACCCTTTTCAATTCGGATTAAGGAAGGCCAAGCTGATACTGGAGAATGTTGAAGAGATTAAGAAATTCGTGGAAAAAAACGATAAGTAGCCTTTAGAGATTGTCAAAAGTATAATGGACACAGCTGAATGGGTGTAAGATGTTACTACTGGAGATTTTTATGGTGGCGAAGGCATACTACTTATAAGTAGTATGCCTTCGCCAGAGATAAAATGAAAAAGGAATTTTTTTATACAGGGATAAAAAAGAAAATATTTTTTTTTGCTTGACAAATACTACTTATAAGTAGTATAATTACGCAAGATGAAGAATAAAATCTCTTATATTAAAAATGAACAGAAGAAAATAGCGGAGCTGGTAAAACGGAAATTTAAAAATTATTATTTAACAGGGGGTACCGCTTTATCTTTCTATTTTGAGCATGGGTTTTCCGAAGACCTGGATTTTTTTACTCAAGAGTATAAAAAAGAAGATGCAGACCAAATAATAAAGTTTGTTTCGAAAAATACCGGTTTTAAATTTAAGTTAGAGGGTGAACAGGACGATCCTAAGTTGATACCCATGAAAGTATATTTTTTAGAATTTAAGAGAGATTGTGTTTTAAAAGTAGACTTTGTTCAGGATTTTGCGAAGAATATCAAGAAAATAAAAAACGGACTGCATTCTATAGAAGATATCTATTTCAGAAAAATTATTGCGGCTATTGGAACAAAGAGAAAAGAGAGTACGACAGGGATGGTAATAGCTGGTGGACGTCAGACAGTGAAAGATCTTTTTGATATTTATTACTTATCAAAAAATTACAAGACTATCTCGGACTTCTTTTTAAAATATTTTACTATCGATAAAGTGGAAAGATTTATTGCGTGGTATAGAGGGTTTAATAGGATAGATTTAAAACTGGAATTGTTGGATTTGGTTGATGGAGTGGATTCAGGCAAGGTACTTAGATATCTTGATGATGAAATTTTAAAGAAACTGCCGGATAAGTTGATTGTGTGAGGTGATAAAAAATGAAGATAAATTGGTTATGGGATACTCGACTGAACGAAAAAGATGTGAGGAGTATTTTGAAAAATGAGAAACATCCGAAGTTTGATATTTATGCAGAGAAACTTCTTTCTCGCGTTTCCGACCCTGCGGTAGTTTTTGATATTATTAATCAAACAGCTTTTTGCAGGAGATGGCCGACTATAAAAAAAAGGATTAAAAAAAATCGCTGGCTTAAAGACAGAGTTCTTTTCTGGCAGACAATATACGAACGGGTTCACGAAAAATTAAAAGGACTTGGAATTAAAATAAGGAAATCTCGGGAAGTAAAGATTCCTCCGGAAAGAATGAATTTAGCCCAACAGATAAGAGATATAAGAATGAATTTAGGATATACACAGAAGGAGATAGCAAAAAAATTAGGGGTAATTCAGCAATATGTTTCTAAAATTGAGAGTGGTCGTGAAAATGTTTCAATAGATACTTTGAAGAGAATAGCGGAGGTGTTTAACAAAAAATTAATTGTTAAATTAAGGTAAATGAATTAAAAGTATAAATTATTGGAGTCAGACTTGAAGAATGAAATTGGATTTTAAAAATTTTATTTGCGCAAGGCGGCTTTGGAAAAAATATGCCTGGGTATTTTGAAGTTCCCTCTTCCTGAGTGGAAGAGGGATAGGGTGAGGGAAAAAAAGGGCTTGTTATGAGGTAGTTCATTTATTTAAAAATAATTCGACAAAATAATAAAAATTATGTTATATTAAAAAAGGTGTTACAAACTTGAGCAAGTCTCAAAAATTTAATATATTTATTATGAAGGCTTCTTGTCCGTAATTTTAAGAAAAGCTAAAAAATTTGCTTAAAAGGTACTAAACAAATATAGAAAAAGAAGCAAAAGCAGTTTTAGTTTTCATTGCGAATAAAGAGTTGAAGATAACGGCAAAGTTTATGGTTGAAAGACTCAAATGTGCGCGGTTGGCAATAAGTATGCTGATAAAAGAGAGAATACTTAAACAAAAGCACAGTAACTTATTACCTTAGGACCATTCCCTATTGCCTACCTCCCAAAAAAACTTGACACTACCCCCCCTTTTTTTCTACAATACTGTAGTGTAGTTTTCTGAAAATAGAGTAACCAGATAATATAATATAATATATAATGTTATGAGAAAAAAATAAAAGGATAAAAATGAATATTATTATACCAATACTAATTGCTCTATTCGGATTAATTCTTGGTCATCAGTTGACTCTTAGGCGAGATTTTAAAAACAAAAAAAAGGAAATTCGCATAAATTATCTTATAGAAGCCTATAGGAAACTCGAAAGAGGAGCTATTCCAAACGCTAAAAAATTTGATAAAGGAGATTTTGAAAGTGCAATCGCAGATATACAAATGCTTGGTAACCCTGAGCAAGTTAACATAGCTTATGAGTTTGCTATTGAAGCGAGTCAAGACAATGGCTCGAAATTACAAAAATTACTGGAAAATATCCGGATGGAATTAAGAAACGAATTATTAATCAAAAATAATAAATTACCAAAGATAAGACCGTTTAGGATAAACTAATGAATGAAATCATAATAACTCAATCGAGCGAATTTTTCCGTAGCTTCGCTGCTTCAAAAACCGCTCATTTCAGGCGTTATTTGTAAGAAATCAAGCTGGTAAATTGATTGATAAATGGTATATTTAACTACATATCAAATTAATGTAGTATGTCCTCTACTCTGTCCCCAGTTCCGGATGAATGGGACAGATTATATAATGTTGATTTTTTTATAATGATTAAAGATAAATATATTGGTCTTCAAATAAAGCCTGTAAATCAAGGAATTCAACTTTCTCAAATTTTTAAAGAAAGACGAATTCAAGAAAAAACACATCATAAATTTGAAGAAGAATTTGGTGGAAAAGTTTTTTATGCCTTTTCTTCAAAATCAAATGGTAAGAAAGTGATAGTAAACTTAGAAGTAATTGAAGAAATAAAAAAAGAAATCGAAAAATTGAAAAACACATAATAAATCACTGCACTGGATTTTTATTCCGTTACGCTTCGTAAAAAATAGTGAGTTTCAGCGTTAGGTGGAGGAAAAACAATTAAATAAATGGAGAAAAAATGGATGATAAATTACAAAAAAGTATCGATCGTGCAATTGCTTTATTAAAAACTCCAAAAAAATACGAAAATTATATTTCAATAAAAATAGTCCCTTTAGGTATAGATTGTTGTTGCTCTCATTGCCTGCCAGAAACATGGCGAAAAATTAATCAATACATAGCCCCTTGTGGTCCCGTAGGACATGAAGGGGATGCTTTGATTAAAAAGAATAAGAATGAATTTGTTTTTGAATCTCACGAGACTGGATTAGAATTTATAGTTTTGATAGATATCATTAAAAAATCGGCAGATTGTTTGAAATCAATAATTGAACTTATAACTGTATCCATAAAAGCTCTTTCTCAAGAGAAACGCAAACAACCGTTCCGAATGAAAATAGCCAAAAGACAAATTATTCGAGGGGTGGTCGATGAAGAAAACTTAATAGAAATCGATATTCCTCTAACAAAAGATATCGAGAAACAATTGCTAAAGAAGTTAAAGAAATTAGTCAATAAAAAACATAACAGGAAAACAATGGAATCAAACAGTGAAATAGTAATTTATAAAAACCCAGATGGTAATATTAAGATTGATGTTCGGCTCGAAGATGAAACTGTATGGGTATCGCAGGCACATATGTGCGAATTGTTTGACAAGAACAAGCGTACTATTTCAGAACACATTCGCAATATTTTTGAGGAGGGAGAACTGCAAGAAGAATCAGTTGTCCGGAAATTCCGGACAACTGCAGTAGATAGTAAAAACTACGATGTTAAATACTATAATCTTGATGTTATCATATCAGTAGGTTATCGTGTAAAATCAATACAGGGAACACAGTTTCGCATTTGGGCAACCAAGAGGTTAAAAGAGTATATCATTAAAGGTTTTGCCCTTAATGACGATCGTTTTAAAACTGGTAATTCCATGAATTATTTCAATGAGTTGAAATAACGACTTCGGGAAATCCGCCTTTCTGAAAGGTTTTTCTATCAGAAAATAAAAGACATCTACTCAACCAGTATCGACTACGACCTAAAAGATGAAAAAACCATTGCTTTTTTTAAAGTTGTTCAAAATAAACTGCTCTGGGCTATCAGTACCCATACAGCCGCAGAACTTGTTTACAGGAGAGCAGACGCTTCTTTACCCTTATTGGGAATGCAGTCTTATGACAAGGATAGTGTTGGAAAAATCAGCAGAAATGATGTCAGCATTGCCAAAAACTATTTAAATGAAGAGGAAATAAAACTTCTTGGTTTATTGGTCGAACAGTATCTTGCTTTTGCAGAAACAATGGCACAACAGCATACACTAATGTACATGAAAGACTGGATTGGTAGGCTGGATAACATTTTGCAAATGAATGGCAGGAAATTACTCACTCATGCCGGAAAAATAAGTCATCAAATGGCTATTGAGAAATCAAATTAGGAATTAGAAAAATATAACGAAGAACAAAAAAGAATAACTCATGAACAAAATTTAAAAGAAATTGAAGAGGATATAAAGAGATTAAAAAATGATACAGACACATAACAAATCACTGCACTGGATTTTTACTCTACTGCGCTCCGTAAAAACCAGTGAGTTCAGTCGTTAGATGAGAAAAATGAATAAAAAGAAAATAATCTATCAAGCAAATGAGACTATTTATGGATATGAAGTCAGATCAAAAATATGGTATGAATATAAAATAGATATTAAAATAGATGAATCAAATAAAATACCAGTAATCATTACATTAAATTTTCAAGATCAACATGATTTTATTGAAATTCCTAAAATCAAAATTATTAAGGCAGAAACGATTTCAAAAGCTTTCGTCAAAACAATAAAATATTTGAAAAGCTATGGGATGGAATTAAGGGTGTAATGATCTAACAACTCAATGGAGCGGATTTTGCTACGCCGCTTCGCGCCTCCGCAAAACCGCTGATTTTTGCGTTAAGCAAATATAATATATAAATTGAAAGTATAAATAACCAATGGAGGATAATGAAAAATACCTAAATGTTTTGATAAAACAGAAAGATTATTTTCAATATATATATGAACAGGAACAAAAAAGAGCAGTCAGTATAATTGCAGGAGCAAAAATATATATTGGTTTTTTAATATTCATTGTTGGATCTATTTTTTTAAACTAATAACAGTAGATAAAATCATTAAATTATTCAATGATAGTTCTACATCTATATTGGGTAAAATAATGGGATTTACTATTATTCTATTATCAGGGGTTTTTTTAATAATAGCTTTTATCTTTACAATTTTAGTTTTAAAAGTAGATTTTGTTCAGGATTTTGCGAAGAATATCAAGAAAATAAAAAGGGGATGAAGTTTCTCTTAAAATAACCCGTATACAAAATAAAAATATGTTACTTCGTGTTATACAGGTTGGGAATGAGAAAAAGATAAAATGTATAAAGAGTTAACTGCTATTTGTTTGCCGAATCAAAGGATAGAACTGGAATGGCAGGAAATAGAAGACCCGATAAATAAGAATCAGGAATTAATGCAAAACGAATTATACAAAAGATCCAGGGAAGACTTTAGGTTTTTTCTTCTGTTGTTAGGGTTTTGTAATCAATCTGTCCCATTATCAGCAAGTTTAGATTATTTTAGAAAGTTAACGGGGTTGTACGTAAAAAAACTTACGCAAATACCTGATATTGAAGTTTTACGTGAACGGGTGGATATAATTTTAACAGTCGATGAGATTGACGATTTTTTGTTCCGGCTTCCATTTATGGTTGGAGTAGAGTACATAAACTCATCTTTTCTTGAACGTATCTGGTTGAAGTTAAACATAACATTTAGAAATAAATTAAAAACCTATAAAGGTTCTGTTGATGAATTTATAAAAACTTTCAGTCCGGATGTTCATCTTGCAGGACGGGTTTATTTCCATTTGGTAGAAAGTAAAAAAGAGGATTTACCTTTTGCTTTTTTAGCAACATATTCTACAGGTTTAAACAATCAGGGGAAATCGAAACATGTTCCCTTAAAGTATGCCTTAACAGAATACAGTAAAAATAGCAAAAAACTACTGAAACTTTTATCTGCCGTTTATTTAGCCGCTAAAGAAAGCAGGATTGTTTCTATGCTGATTGAAAGTGGGGAGATATTTTACCCAATAGCATTATCGGTTAAAGATGCATACGATATTTTAAAGGAAATTCCTATTTATGAAAAATTCGGTATACTTTGCCGGATTCCTAATTGGTGGAAAAATAGAACAAGCACTCTAAAACTTGATATAAGTGTCGGCAATATCTCTCCCTCGTTTCTTAGCAAGAACTCGATTCTTGATTTTAAAATGGACCTTTTATTTGGCGGCAGCGAATTATCGGAAGATGAAGTAAGAAAGCTGTTGAATGAATCAGAAGGGCTTGCCTTTATCAAAGGGAAATGGGTGGAGGTTGACCCCAAAAAACTCGAAAAAACACTTGAAGCTTATGAAAAAGCACAACAATTGATGGAACAGGGTAATTTGAGTTTAAAGGATGCCATGCATTTGCAACTTAACTTACAGAAAGACCTTGGTATTAGTGACGATGATACAATCAATATTTCTAATGGGGAATGGCTTAAATCCGTTGTTGAAAAACTTCATAAACCTGAATTGATAGACTCAGTAATTCCTGCAAAAAATTTCCTGGCAAAACTTCGGCCATATCAGCAGAAAGGGTTGAACTGGCTTTATTTTCTGCATTCTTTGCAGTTTGGCGCTTGTTTGGCAGACGATATGGGACTGGGGAAAACTATACAACTGTTAGCTTTTCTAAGTACTCTTAAAGCAAATAAGCAAAATTCTACAAACCTTCTGATAATACCTGCTTCTCTGATTTCCAACTGGATTAACGAAATACACAGGTTTTCACCGGAAATAAAGTATTACATCGCCCATCCGTTATTTGAGAAAAAAAGGGACAATGTTTGCATGGACAAATATTTTATAGACAAATATGATATCGTAATAACAACTTATTCTTTATCCAAAAAGTATGACTGGCTTAAATTGTACAAATGGAACTATGTTATTTTAGATGAAGCTCAAATCATTAAAAATCCTGGTACAAAACAAACAAAAGCCGTTAAAAATCTGGATGCAAACAATAGAATAATAATGACTGGTACACCTATTGAAAACCGTTTAGGTGATATTTGGTCGTTATTTGATTTTTTAAACCCCGGGTTGCTTGGCAGTATCAAAGAATTTTCAGATTTTTCCAAAGGACTAAAAGACAATCTAAACGGATATGCAAAGCTGAAAAAAATTACGTCTCCATATATATTAAGAAGGTTGAAAACCGACAAGTCCGTTATTTCTGATTTGCCTGATAAAATTGAGATGAAAACGTATTCAGATTTAACTAAAAAACAAGTTATTCTTTACGGCAATCTTGTAGAAGAACTAAAAACAAAGCTTGAAGATGAAAGTGAGGGGATTAAGAGAAAAGGCTTAATTCTTGCTTCTCTTATGAAATTTAAACAGCTTTGTAATCATCCGGATCAATATTTGGGAAGAGATGAATATTCTGAACTTGACAGTGGCAAATTTTTTAGGCTTCGCGAAATATGTGAAACAATTTATGAAAAAAGAGAAAGAGTTTTAGTATTTACGCAATTCAAAGAAATTACTGAACCTCTCAAAAAATTTCTTGAAACAGTGTTTAAACATAAAGGGTTGGTTTTTCATGGCAGTACGTCTGTTAAAAAACGTAAGGAAATTGTAGAAAAGTTTCAAAAACATGAATATGTTCCATTTATGGTATTATCTATTAAAGCAGGTGGAGTTGGTTTAAATCTGACATCTGCAAATCACGTTATTCATTTTGACAGATGGTGGAACCCGGCAGTTGAAAACCAGGCAACTGATCGAGCTTTTCGGATAGGGCAGAAAAAAAATGTGGTAGTTCATAAGTTTATTACCAGAGGTACACTGGAAGAAAAGATTGATGCCATGCTTCAGGAAAAAGCGAATTTGTCAAATGAGATTATTCAAAGTACAAATGAGGCCTGGATAACCGAAATGAACAACGATAAACTAATAAACCTGTTTACACTGTCGCTGCAAAAATAATTTTATGGCAGGAGGCTGATAAGATTATG
This sequence comes from Clostridia bacterium, assembly GCA_030595925.1. Classification (GTDB taxonomy): domain Bacteria; phylum CBDUZB01; class JAGLHV01; order JAGLHV01; family JAGLHV01; genus JAGLHV01. Next base: position 26,315 of record JAUVLC010000003.1, read on the forward strand.
GGATACTATTATTATTCAGGATTTCCACGGTATGTTTCTGTCGGCGAAAAACGAGTAAAAGCGCAGAAAAAATTGAAACAATTGAAGAAAAAAAATTCTCACATTACACCTTTGATTTTACATGGAACCAAACTTGCCCATACCTGGTGGGGTAAAGCATGGAATAAAAATCTTGAAAAATATGCGGACTATTCAAATAGGATCGGCAGAGGCCGCAGTTACATTAGAAACGGTTTTGTTTTTGATTTCAAAATAAACCCGGGGGAAATAACATCGCTTGTGCAAGGCACAGGTTCGCGTCTTTATAAAATAGCAATAAAAATAAACCCATTGAGCAAAAAAACATGGAACGAAATAAAGAAAAAATGTGAAGGGAAAATTGAATCTTTAGAGGAACTTATTGAAGGTAAGTTTCCCAAAGATCTCATTGAAATATTTACTACAAAAGGGAAAGGGTTATTTCCGTCGCCGAAAGAGATTAAGTTTAGCTGCAGTTGCCCGGATTGGGCAAATATGTGCAAGCATATAGCAGCAACGCTTTATGGGGTTGGAGTAAAATTGGATGATGATCCCAAACTTTTTTTCCTATTACGCAAAGCTGAAATGGACGATTTGATAACGGAAACTTTGCGGGATAAATCAAAAAAGATGCTTAAAAAAGCGGAGAAAAAGACATCCCGTGTGATTGATGATTTGGATGCAATCAAAATGTTTGGTATTAATATTGATGAAAAAATTAGTTCAGGCAAGATACCCATATTAACGAAAACAAAAAGAAAAAAAAGTATTATTAAAACAAAGGCAACTAAAAAAAAAGCTGAAAATCAAACACAAAAAGAAAAGCGGGCATAATTTGAAAAAACATAAGAAAAAGGGGGACATTGTTAAGAAGTTAAATAACTATTAACAATAACTTTGCTTAAAGACTTAATCAATCTGATAACTAAAAAATTAGTGGTTGAGGTAGTAGAATTAAAAGGAAACAGAAGGGGTGGAAAAATAACTAAAGCCACAGCTTTGATATCATATACATCGGGCAAAGCTATTTGGAAGAGTAGGGTATTGCAATAAGCTTAGAATTAAATAACAGCAGTGCCAGTATAAGCATAGCATGTAATTGAGGGAAAAAATAACAGAGAGGGATGCAGGGGCAAAAAGTATTCTTACCTATTTAACTATTTAAGAACGTCCCCCTTATTTTCCCTTATTTTCCATGAAATGAGAAAAGATTTGTGGAGATTGGAAGGCAAATTGAATGCAAGTGATATGTTTGGAGCGCGATAATTATCGGGAAAATCATAGATATTTTAAAATCGATAATAGGAAGTAAATAAATGGAACAAAACTCAGAAATAATAATTTATACAGCACCAGATGGCTCAACAAAATTGCAAGTACAATTAGAAGATGAAACCGTTTGGCTTACTCAGGAACAAATGGCAGTGCTTTTTGGGAAAGGAAGAACTACTATAACTGAACATATTGGCAACATCTTCAAAGAGGGCGAACTGAATGAAAAAGAGGTGTGTCGGCTTTTCCGACATACCACAAAACACGGTGCTATAGAAGGCAAAACTCAAAACAAGCAAGTCAAATATTATAATCTCGATGTCATAATTTCAATAGGTTATCGTGTAAAATCGCCTCAAGGTACAAAGTTTCGCCAATGGGCAACAAAAAGGATTCACGAGTATATTGTAAAAGGTTTTACAATGGATGATGACCGTTTAAAGCAAGAAGGAGCACGATCACGGTATTTTGAAGAGCTTCTTCAAAGAATTCGGGATATCAGAAGTAGCGAAAGAAACTTTTACCAGAAAGTAACCGACATTTATGCAACCAGCATTGATTACAAAAATGATAACGTTTTAACTAAAGAGTTTTTTGCTACAGTGCAAAATAAGATGCACTTTGCTATTCATGGACAAACTGCGGCTGAGATGATAAATGAAAGAATTGATGCAGATAAACCCTTTTTAGGGCTTACGAATTTTAAAGGAAAGTATATAACAGCACGAGATATTAGTATTGCCAAAAATTATCTCTCAGAAGATGAACTCAAACAGTTAAATCTTATAGTCTCTATGTATCTTGATTTTGCAGAGTTACAAGCAACAAACGGCAGGTTAATGAAAATGGAGGACTGGATTCAAAAGCTTGATGCTTTCTTAAAAATAAGTGAAAAAGAACTTTTAACAAACACAGGAAAAGTCAGTCACCAAAAAGCAATTGAGAAAGCAAAAATTGAATATGAAAAATATAGAAAGGCAGAAGATAAAAAATATATTTCCGATTTTGATCGTGAAATTAAAAAACTAATTAAGAATGATAAAAACACATAACAATTCACTGCACTGGATTTTTACTCCGCTGCGCTGCGTAAAAACTAGAGGATTCAATCGTTATGCAAAATAAATGGGAAATAAAAATGAAATATATTACACAAAGAACAGTGTCATTATCTTTCCTTTATATTGGGTTAGATTTTAAAATTTTTATTTGCGCAAGGCGACTTTGGAGAAAATATGCCTGGGTATTTTAACATTGAATTGAATAGAGTCAATGATAAATTCTGTGCCGGAACCTTTTTACAAACAACTTAATTTTGTAATTCCCTGGAGACTGCTACAGGGTTATCTTGAAGTTTCCTCTTCCTGAGTGGGAGAGGGATAGGGTGAGGGGGGAAATGGCTTGTTATGAGGTAGTTCATTTATTCAAAAATAATTCGACAAAATAATAAAATTTATGTTATATTAAAAAAGTTGCTACAAACTTGAGCAAGTCTCTAAATAAAAGATATACTAAATGAGGTGGGTTTTGAAAATTTTTCGGAAGAATGTTTAAAAAGGGGGTAAAAATGAGAAACGGTAAAAATAAAAAGGGCGTAGATCTAAAAGAGAATAGAAAATGTCAACGGCGAAATAAATATCTTTTTGCTTTTTGTCAATACCCTTCTGGAAGAAGGATGTTGGATGTACAAGGTAATCCAGTCGAAATCGAAGAAAATATTGTGTGGGATGCTGGCGGAGGAGGAGTAATGATTGAAAGAGAAAAGTTTATTTCTACTCGAGAGAAAATATTAATGGAGATATATTTTCCTACGGATGAGGTAAACAACACTATCATTTCGGTTTTTGCTGAAGGAGAAGTGTCCTGGGTAAAGAAAATACAAAAAAATAATTGTTTTAAAGGGAGTAATAAATACCGGGTGGGAATAAAATTTAATGATATTATAGAAGAGGATAAGAAAAATATTATTAAATACGTTAAGAAAAAAATCATCTAAGATGAAATTGAATTTTAGAGGTAATAATGTTTGTTTTTTAATAATTAATTATGGGTAAACCAATAAAAGTTAATTTATTTTTTAAATTTGTTTTGATCATTTTTTTGATAAATATTATTCCTTTTATTATTTTGATGTGGTTTTCAAAAGTTAAAGGAATTAAAATTATAAGAGAAGAATTAGAGGTGAGGGCTAATTCTTTAGCTACAAAGGTTGCCTTTGAAAGTAAGTATGGGGTATTAAATAATAACAAAGAATTTTTGGATGGGGTTATTCAACAAGTATTTCTAATAGAAAAAGATATTATTTTAGTTAGAATTACAAATGAAGAAGATATGATTTTAGCTGAAAAACTCAGAAAACCAAAGAATCTTCCTTTAAAATTTAGTATTACGGTTCCTATTAGAATAAAAAATTTTTTTATATATAAAAAACATCTGAAATTTCCTTCTCAAAAACAAGTTCAAAGAGTGGTAGGAAAAAATATAGGGAAAGTCGAGTTAACTGTTTCTGTCACGGATATGTATATGCTTAAAGCAAAGAAAGCAAGAAAAGAATTCTTTTTCTTGTTTTTTTTAATTATTATGATAGATATGCTTGGAGGTGTTTTTTTAATAAAGATTACTGTTGATCCAATTAAACGTTTAGTGAAAGGAACAAAAATAATTGCTGGAGGCGATCTAAATTATCAGGTGGAAGTTTTTTCCTCGGATGAAATAGGGTTGCTAACTGGTTCCTTTAACGAGATGACAAAAAAATTAAAAAAGTCACAAAATAATTTGACCCAGAGAAGAAAGAAACTGGAAGAAAAAACTTGGGAATTAGAGTTAAAAAACAAAGAAATGGAGATATTTATTTATAGTGTTTCTCATGACTTAAAAGCTCCCTTGGTTGTAGTAGATGGATTTGCGGCAAATTTACATACTAATTGCAAAAACAGGTTAGGGAAAAAAAACATTTATTATTTGGAACGGATTCGTGCCAATATTGATCAAATGGAATCTTTGATAGAAGATTTACTTGAACTTTCCCGTGTTGGGAGGGTTAAAGGAAATTTAGAATTTGTAAATATCGTAAAGATAATAAATTTATCCAGAGAGATGTTTTCAACTGCGTTGGAAAAAAAAGAAATAAGATTTTATCTGAAGGGGCCTTTTCCTTTAGTCTGGGGAGATTGCAATGGGATTAAACAGGTATTTGACAATTTGATTGGTAATGCTGTCAAATTTATTGGCGATAAAAAATATCCTGAAATTAAAATAGGTTATTACAATGATGATGAAAATTATTGGACATTTTATATTAAAGATACGGGTATTGGAATTTCTTCCGGGTATCACGAAAAAATATTTGAAGCTTTTCATCGGTTAAAAGATATAGAAACAGAAGGAACCGGTGTGGGGCTATCTATTGTGAAGAAGATTATTGATAATTATGGTGGAAAAATATGGGTAGAGTCAGAAGAAGGAAAAGGAACTATTTTTTATTTTACCCTCCTAAAAAAATCAAAAGATGATTTACCGTCTTGATATATAAAAAATAATAAATGAAAATGTTTTTAGGAAAAGTGATTAAATATGAAATTTATCTCAAAAGATATTTTGTTAATAGAAGATAATATTGATCACAGAGAATTAATTATAAATGAGATTAAAAAAACCAAAGAATTAGTTAATACGATTTATTCGGTGGAAGATGGGCAGGAAGCGTTAGATTTTTTATTCCGTAAAGGAAAAGATCAGACAGTGAATAAATATTTTGTACTTGGACTTATTATTTTGGATATTCATTTGCCTAAAGTGAACGGGCTTGAGATTTTAAAGAAGATTAAATTAGATGAGCAATTAAAGACTATTCCGGTACTTGTTTTTACCAGTTCTTCTCATCACCAGGATATGGTTCAGGCTTATGCTAATTATGCAAATAGTTATGTAATTAAACCGGTTAAAATTGAAGACTTCATTGATAAAATAAAAAAAATAATATTTTACTGGAATTCAATTAATTTTTTACCCCTGAAGTAGAAATCAAGTTTTCCTTCCTTTTTTCAGAGATACATAATCCGGAATTTACGATTTTTTAATCTTGTGAGTTTTCAGCCTAATTTTTTTTGTTATGGATAGATTATAGTGCAGATTTTAGTTTTATCCTTTTATCTTGACAAGTATTTTTTGTTTCTTGTATAATAAAAAGCAATATAGAAAATAATAGTAAAAGGAGCGAAATTAATGTCATTGAAAAGCAAATTAGGTCTAACGTTGATTTCTTTTTTGATGGTGATGAATGTTGTTTTTTACGGGTACACGATAGAAGAGGATGTGGAAAAGAATGTTATAACCGAACAAGATGAAGAAACTCAAGACATAGTGGATGTAGAAATAAAAAATAAATCCGAATATAGTGGATTGATTGAAAAATTACGGGATAAAAAGACTAAAATACGTTTGGCTGCGGTAAGGGAATTAAATAGAATTGGGAAAGAAGAAATAGTATGTTTTTTAGTTGATGCGCTCAGTGATAGAAAAGTTGGAATTCGGTTAGAGAGTATTGCTGCGTTGGGGAAAATAGGGGGAAAAGAAGCTATTGAAGGTATAATAAAAAAAGGTTTAACTGATAAAAATAAAAAAGTTCGTTTAATTGCTATTAATTCATTAGTGAAAATTGCCGGGAGATCTGCAATTTTTCCGCTGAAAGAACACTTGTTGATTGAGGAAGACAGCAAAATAAGGTTTAGAATAATTAATATATTTGCAGTAATAGGAAATGATGATGTTGTTCCTGTGCTGGTTGAATCTTTAAATGATTCCAGCTTAAAAAATAGACTAATTGTTGTAAATACTCTTGCTATAATCGGAACTCCTTTGACTGTTTCCGCCTTAGCTAATTCCTTAGAAAATGAAGTAAACAGAGAAGAAGTTTCGCTTTCTATAATAAAAATTTTGGGGACGATACGCAGTAGAGATTCTGTGCCCGTTTTAATTAGAATGGCTGCTATCAGAGGAAAGTCGGAGATTAACACAGCGGCAGTTGAAAGTTTAGGAATTATCGGGGATAAAAGAGCGATATCTGTTTTAAACGAATTATTGGTTTATGGTGATATAAGGTTGAGGGAGACAGTCAGGGAAGCGATAAATAAAATTTTAACAAAAAATGCTTTAATTAAGCTTAGAAAACGTAAAAGTTTACAAAAAAAATAAAAAAAATAATTTTTCGGGAATAAAAATTGAATAGATACCTTAGTAAAATTAAAGTTTTTCTTATAAAAGATTTATGGGAAATTGAAAATGTTGGAATTTTTACCTTTAAATCTTTTTTATACAAACAAATACGCATAATTTTTATGGTTTGGAAGGGTTTTGTAGAAGACAATTGTCCCCTTCATGCTTCTGCATTAACTTTTACTACTTTACTTTCTATAGTGCCTTTTTTAGCAGTGCTATTTTCTATTTCCAAAGGATTGGGATTAAAAGTTTTAGAACCACTATTATTAAATGAGACAATTACAGGTATAGGTGGAGATGTTGTGAGGTTGCTTGTTTCTTCTGCAAAAAAGACCAATACTACTGCTCTGGGAGCTTTAGGAGGAGGAGTACTTATTATAACAGTAGTTAAAATGTTATCTACGGTAGAGAATTCTTTCAATACTATTTGGGGAGTAAAAAGGTCTCGCAGTATACTTAGAAAAACAAGCGATTATCTTAGTGTGTTGATAGTCGTTCCTGTTTTAATCGCAGCGGCAATGACCGTAACGGCTTTTTTGGAGAATATATCTTTTGCTCAAAAAATTCTAACCCAGGGAATGATTAAACAACTAATAATTAACTTTGTTCCTTTTGTTTCTTTGTGGATTGCTTTTATTTCTGTGTATATGTTTATGCCCAACACCAGAGTCAAGATTCAACATGCATTGATAGGAGGGGTAATAGCGGGAACAATATGGCAACTTGTTCAGCGGATTTATATTAATTTTGGAATTGGTGTTGCTAAATATAATGCCATTTATGGAGGATTTGCCCAATTTCCTTTATTTCTTATCTGGTTGTACATTAGTTGGGTAATTGTTCTTCTTGGAGCTGAAATTTCCTTTGCCAATCAAAATGTAAAAACTTATACCCATGAAAAATGGGCACAATCAGCAAGTTATTCTTTTCGGGAAGAATTAGTTTTATATTTAGTAGCCTTAATCGCTAATAACTTTTATTCAGGGTCTCCTCCCTGGACAGTGGAGAGGATTTCGCAAAAATTAAATGTTTCCAGCCGATTAGTTAAAGATATACTCTTTCAGTTGTGTAAAACGGATATTTTACACGAAGTAATTGGTGATATTACATATTATCAACCGGCGGCAGCTTTAGAAAAAATATCTATTGAAAGAGTTTTAAATGAGGTAAAGAATTACGGAGAAAATCCTTCACAAAAAATAAAAATAGAAAATAAAGATGCTAAATACGTAAAAGAAATAATAAACAATCTTAATCAGGCAAGAAAAAAAAGTTTAAATAATATGACCCTTAGAGATTTGGTTTTAGAAGTACAGTTGGATAAAGAAAAATAAAGTATATTGGCAAAAGAAAATTTGTAACCTACCGAAAAGAAGATTTCTTTAATAATATTTTTATTAGAATGGAGGAAAGGGTATTTTGGGTTTATACACGGAGTAAAAAACAATAAAAGAGGAAATAAATGCTAAAAAAAATAAAGATTTTTAAAACAATATTTTTATTGTTATTTTTGTTTGGTTGTAATCAGAGGGAGAAAGAAAAAAAAATAAATTTTGAGGATAAACCCTGTTACGGAGATATGATTGTTGATGCTTCTATTGGGGATGCCAGTTATTTAAATCCTGTTTTGGCTACTGATGCATCTTCCGGAACTATAAATGATCTCATTTATAATGGATTAGTGAAATATGATAAAGATTTAAATTTAGTGGGGGATTTAGCAAAATCATGGAAAGTTTCCGAGGATAGGTTGATTATTACTTTTTACTTACACGAAAATGTTATGTGGCATGATGGCGTTCCTTTTACTGCTAATGATGTTAAGTTTACTTACGAGCAGTTAATTAATCCGAAAGTGAAAACTCCTTATTCATCGAAGTTTGAAGAGGTATCCGAGGTTGAAATTATAGATAAATATACTTTACGGATAACCTATAGAGAACCCTTTTCTCCCGGGCTTTCTTCCTGGGGGATGGGGATTATCCCCCGTCATATTTTTCAAAAAGGAGATTTTAATACCCATCCGGCTAATCAGTGTCCCATAGGTACAGGCCCTTATATTTTCAAAGAATGGAAAAGAGATGAAAAAATTGTTTTGGAGGCAAATCACGAATATTTTAAAGGAAAACCGTATATCAATAAATATGTTTATCGTATTATTCCTGACCAGGCAGTAGAATTTTTGGAGTTAAAATCAGGAAATGTTGATATGATGAGCCTGACTCCTCACCAGTACCAAAATGAAACTAATTCCTCCCTGTTTCAAGAGAAATTTAATCGTTTTCGGTATCCTAATTTTGTATATACTTATCTTGGGTATAATCTCCTTAATCCTCTTTTTAAAGATAAACGGATTCGGCAGGCGATAGCTTATGCTATAAATAAAGAAGAGATTATTCAGGGGGTACTTTTAGGTTTGGGAAAACCGGCAACCGGTCCTTTTCCTCCTCTTTCCTGGGCATATAACCCAGCGGTAAAACAGTATCCGTATGATATTGATAAAGCAAAAAAGATTTTGAATGAAATAGGATGGAAAGATACAAATAACGATGGAATTTTGGATAAGAACGGGAAAAAGTTTGAATTTACTATTACCACTAATCAGGGTAATAAAATGAGGGCGCTTTGTGCTGAGATTATTCAGGCTAATTTAAGTAAAATAGGAATAAAAATAAAAATTCATATTATAGAATGGAGTTCTTTTATTCATCAGTATATAGATAAGAAGAAATTTGAAGCAATTATTTTGGGCTGGTCATTATCCCTTGATCCTGATTGTTATAGTATTTGGCATTCCAGTCAAATGAAGGAAGATAAATACAATTTTATTTCTTATAAAAATGAAGAAGTTGATAAACTTTTAGTAAAGGGAAGAAGAGTTTTTGACCAGGAAAAAAGAAAAGAGATTTATTATCGTATTCATGCTATTCTTGCGGAGGAACAGCCCTATACTTTTTTATATGTAGGGGATGCCTTGCCGGTGGTACATAATAGATTTTATGGGATAAAGATTGCTCCTTCAGGTATTGGATATAATTTTATTAAGTGGTATGTGCCTAAAAGTTTGCAAAAATATACTCCATAGGCACAAAAAACAAATTTCATAAAAATTGATATTTTTTGGACAGTTTTAATATAATCTATATATTAAATTATCTGATGAGGGAACAATTATCTAATATATTGGATGATAGTTTAAAAAATTGGGATAAAATATGAAGAAGAATATTTTTTATAAAATCTGATTAAATTACTTGACAATAAAACGATTATCTAATATATTGGATGATAGTTCAAAAAATTGGGAGAAACATGAAAAAGAAAGATATTCTTGTTGCTACGAATGCACAAAAGATATTATATTTTCTTATAGGTCATCCGATTCGAAATTTCCTCGAGACTGAAATTCAAAAAGCAGTAAAAATTAGCAAATCCGGTGTTAATTATGCACTTCGTGATCTTATTACTACAGATTTTATTTTTCGAATTAAACGAGGAAAAACTTTTTTTTATACGCTCAATCATAAAAACCTTATTGTTAAACAACTCAAAATAATAGGAACAATAAACCAGTTAAATGGCTTTCTGCAGAAATTAAGATCATTATCGTCAAGAATAATTATTTTTGGCAGTTCGAGCAGAGGAGAAGATACTCCCGATAGTGATATAGATTTATTGATTATTAGCCGCAGCAAAGATTTGGTAATGGAACAAATTAAGCGTTATAGAAATAAAAGAAAAATCCAGGGTATAATTTATTCCAATTTGAATTTCATTGAAAAGAAAAAAACAGATCCTATTTTTTATGAACAGGTAAATAAAGGAATTGTCTTATGGGAAGGGGAAGAGCTATGACCTTTGAAGAATGTTTGAAAAAAAGTAGGATAAAAGAATTTTCTCAGGGGAAAGCCCTGGTTCTAAAAGAACTGAAAACTGCCGAACAAGACCTCATAGATGGAAAAGAAGGATTCAAACGGGAAAAATACAAATGGACAACTATCCAGAGTTATTATGCCATGTTTCATTCTGCACGAGCTCTTTTATATAATAATAATTATCGTGAAAAAAGCCACCACTGTCTGATTGTTGCTTTGAGAAAGCTCTATGTTGATAGCGGGAAACTATCGGCATATTTTATTGAGGCCTTACAAAAAGGTAAAGCACTGCGGGAAGATGCAGACTATTATGGTGACTGGTCAAAGGTTGGCTCTAATGAAATGTTGAAACTTGCCGAAGAATTTTTAGACAAAGCAAAAGAGCTTGTGCACATAGAACATGAATAACAAAAAGATATACCCAAAAGCTATTCGTAATTGGCCGGAAGACGATAGACCCAGAGAAAAGTTGTTGAAATATGGGGAACATAGTTTGAGTAATGCAGAATTATTGGCTATTCTTATCAGAATAGGGAAACTTGCTCAAGTTTGTAGCAACTTTTTAAGGAATCTAATGTAATTATAAAGAGATTTATAAGAAATTCGTGTTTTAAATTAAAATTGACTTAAATATTTCGTTCTTTGGTATAATTTCAAGTGATCTTGTAAGCCTTTAATAGTTCTAAAACCATATCTTGATTTCTCCCAAGATCGCACTATTTTAATTAAATTTTCAGCATTACCAGATCTTAAAACATCTGGTTCTTTCAAGAAAGTAAACATATAATGACAGGTTGCTGTATTCATAAACAAGCGAATAATTTTTTTGAAATAAATATTCTTTTTGTGCCATTTTTCATAGTAAAGTTGGTTTTTTTTGTCATAAGCTTCTTGTTGAGTTTTTGATTTTTCACATATATTACGGATTCGATCTTTGAAAATTAGAACATCTTCAATAATTGTGCCTTTGTGAATCTTCCGAAGTTCTTGGATTTTCTCTGTTCTTTTTTCCGTCATCTTTTTATGATTGTTAAAATTTGTAAGGAGAATTTTTCGGTGATTCCAAAGATCAATAGCCAGGACATTAAATTCGTTCTCTTTTAATGATTTACAGTACTCTTTTATTGTTTTCTCAAGATGACGGTTAATGTCCTGCCAAATGTGGAAGTAATCATATTGAATTTTGGCCTTAGGATAAACTTCTTTAATAGCAATAGGGAAAGACTTCCACATATCAACAATAAAACACTTAACTTCTTCTATACCAAGTTCTTTGAGTTTCTTAAGGTATTTTACTACCTCGTTTTTATCTTGGCTTTTAACACTGTCTATATAAAGAATATGTCCTTTAATTCTATCTGAAATTATCAAAGCCTTATTCTTTGACCGTTTAGGATTAAGATCGTCTAAACAAAGCACTTTAGAAGGAGATAGTTGATGAATCAGATCTTTGAAATTCAAGCTATCTGCTTCCCGATGTTTCCAGCGATCTATTGTTTGTCGAGAGCCAGTAGTATTCAAAGAACGAGAAAAACGGTTTTTTATCTTCTGAGAAGGAATATTATCAATTATATTTGAAGCTATGGCTTCACGGATAATTCTATCCGTAGCTTTTTGATATTTAGTTATTCCTTTTATTGGAAGAGAAAAACTTTTAATGCTACAATCAGAATTTAAACATTTAGCCATTACAACTTGCACCTTAAGTAAAACTGGTTTATTAAGATTAAAATCTTTTACTGTCTTCCAGTGTTCTTTCTCTTTTTTGAAAGGTTGTTTTATACCACAAGAAGGACAATAACAGTGTTTTGGAATTCGGGTCTTTACAATTTTAATTTTTGACATTGGTAGATCCTCTTTTTAAAAAAAAGTCTACCAATTTATATTTCAAAGAGCAAAATTAATCTTATAATTTTTCAGTATTTTTAAAAAGTTGCTACAAACTTGAGTAAGTTTCTAGTTTTAATATATAGATTATACTAAATTATCTGATGAGGGAACAATTATCTAATATATTGGATGATAGTTAAAAAAATTGGGAGAAAACAGGAAGAAGAAAAATATTCTTATTTATAGAGATATTCAAGTATAGATTATTCAATCCGGGATTTTCTTTTTCGATACTAAATCTACTCTCATAAAAAAGGTTTTTGATTGACAAGGAATGATATTTTTTGTATTATAACACCGCTAAAAAGGGTGATTTTGAATTTGAAGTAGGGATAAAATGGAAAAAGATTTAGCTGTTATTGTTCTTGCCGCCGGAAAAGGTACACGGATGAAATCAGATTTGCCCAAGGTTTTACATCGATTGTGCGGCAGATTGATGATTGGGTATGTTTTGCAAACGATTCACAAATTAGGAAGCGGGAAATTTTTTTTAATCGTGGGGCATAAAAAAGAACAGGTTGAAAGAAAAATTAAAGAGGAGTTTCCCTATCTTTATAATGAATTTAGTTTTGTATTTCAAAAAGAACTTTTAGGTTCAGGGCACGCAGTACTTCAAACAGAAAAAAACCTTAAAAATTTTAAAGGTTGTGTTTTAATAATAAGTGGGGATGTCCCGTTAATTGAGAAAGAAACTTTGGTAAAGTTAGTTAAACAGCATAAAAAGGAAAAAAATGTTGCGACTATTCTTACTACTCAGATAGAAAACCCATTTTCTTATGGGAGAATAATTCGTAGTAGAAATAATAAAGTGGAAGGAATTGTAGAAGAAAAAGACGCGTCTTTCAGCCAAAAAACGATAAAAGAAATAAATAGTGGAATTTATTGTTTTTCGGCCAGGCTTCTCTTTGAGTCTTTGCCTTTAGTGCGTTGTGCTAATAAAAAAGGGGAATATTATCTTACGGATGTAATAAGAATATTAAAAGAAAAAGGAAATAAAATCGGGGCTTGTAAAATAGAGGATGGAGGACAGGTTATAGGTATTAACGATAGAATAAATTTAGCTTGTGCCGAACAGATGATACAACAAAAAATCCTGAAAAAATTAATGTTAAAAGGTGTAACTATTATTAATCCGCAGGAAACTTATATTGATGATTCGGTAAAGATTGGAAAAGATACGATTGTTTTTCCTGGTGTAAATATTCAGGGAAATACACGAATCGGGGAAAATTGTTATATAGGACCTTGTACAATAATAAAAGATTCTTGTTTGGGAAATGGGGTTAAGGTTCAAATTAGTGTTTTAGAGAAAACTAAAATTTCTTCTAAAACCAGCGTAGTCCCTTTTTCTTACATACAAGGTTAATTTTAAACAATAATAATCAATAGGTATTGAGTGAGATGAGAAGGCCGGTAGGAGCAGTGAAGAATAAAAGAAAAAGCTATTCATAGTTATTATAAATGAAAATGAGTTTTTTGAGGAGGATAAATGAACGAATTAAAAGTTTTTAGCGGTAATGCTAATCTTAAACTTGCCCAGGATATATGTGATTATTTGTCTATTCCTTTAGGACAGGCACAAGTGACTAAATTTGCCGATGGTGAGATTAATGTTCAGATAAATGAGAATATCAGAGGGACGGATTGTTTTCTTATTCAACCTACGTGTCCTCCGGTAAATGACAATTTGATGGAACTTTTGATTATGATTGATGCTCTTTCCCGTGCTTCGGCACGGAGAATTACAGCTGTATTACCTTATTATGGATATGGACGGCAGGATAGAAAAGTAGAGCCTCGTGTACCCATTACTGCAAAATTAGTAGCTAATTTAATTACTTCTTCAGGGGTAAGCCGTTTGCTGATGTTGGATTTACATGCAGGACAAATTCAGGGATTTTTTGATATTCCTGTGGATCATTTGTATTCTACACCTGTTCTGGTTAAGTATTTTAAGAAAAAAAATATTTCTGATGTAGTTGTTGTGTCTCCTGATGCGGGTGGAGTGGAGAGAGCACGGGCTTTTGCTAAAAGATTAAATGCGGATTTGGCTGTTGGAGATAAAAGGAGGTCAGGTCCCAATCGAGTTGATACAATGAATATTATAGGAAATGTTGAAGGCAAAAATGCTATTATTTTTGATGATATGATAGATACTGCCGGTAGTTTGATTAAAGTTGTTGAAGCTTTGAAAAGAGAAAAGGTTTTAAATGTTTATGCAGCAGCAACCCATGCTGTTTTATCAGGACCGGCAATTGAAAGAATAAATGATTCGGCAATAAAAAAATTAATTGTTACCGATTCTATCGTTTTGGGTGAGGAAAAGAAAATAAGTAAAATAAAAGTTCTTTCTATTGCGGAATTATTAGGGGAGGCAATATCGCGTATTAATAAAGAAGAATCAGTAAGTACCTTGTTTATATGAGCTAAATAAAATAATTGTATAATTGATTAAGGAGGATACATGGATAAGAAAGTGTTTTTAGATGCAGAAAAAAGGCCGGAAATGACCAGAGGAGAAATAAAAGGGTTACGTTTACAGGGGAAATTACCGGCAGTGTTATATGGCAGTGGAGAAGAAACGATTTCTCTTATAATAAACGAGAAGGAATTCAGGAAAATTATGCATACGGAATTAGGGGAAAATATTGTTATTACTTTAAAAGTAAAGGGAGAGAATAATAAAACCCATTCGGTTATTGTGAAGGAATGGCAAATAGATTCGATAAAAAGGAATTTATTACATATTGATTTTTGTCAAATTTCTTTAAAAGAGGAAATTGTAGTAAATGTTATTATAGAAACAGAGGGTGAAGCCCCGGGGGTGAAGGAAAAAGGCGGAGTTCTGGAACATATCTTAAGAGAGTTGGAAATTAAGTGTTTACCTGCCCGGATTCCTCATTCTATTATGGTTGATATCTCTAATCTTCAGATAGGTGAAAATATTTCAGTAAAAGATATAGTTGTTCCTGAAGGGCTAAAAATATTAAATGATTCGGAACAAATTGTTATAAATATAGTAGCCCCGAGTATCCTTGAAGAGAAACCGGAAGAAGCTATAGCCGGGGAAACTGCAGAGCCGGAAGTGATCAGTAAGGGTAAGAAAGAAGAAGAAGATGGTGAGAGTGTTAAAAAAAAGGAGTAATGTTTAGGTGAAATTAGTTGTGGGGTTAGGAAATCCGGGACGAAAATACCAAAGAACGAGACATAATCTTGGGTTTTTAGTTGTAGAGACTTTAGCTGAAAAATTTGAAATAAAATTAAAAAAAATTAAATGTGATTCATTGTGTGGAGAAGGATGGATAGATGAAGCTGTTATTTTAGTTGAGCCAATGACTTTTATGAATTTAAGCGGTAAATCAGTAAGTAAGTTGATAAGAAAATATAAAGTTAATTTGAGAGATATGATAGTCATTTATGATGATTTAAATTTGGATTTAGGGGTTTTGAAAATAAAAAAAAATGGTTCAAGCGGTGGACATAACGGATTAAAATCAATCATTGAGCAATTGCAGTCTAATTGTTTTCCTAGAATACGTTTGGGAATAGGAAGGCCGGATGAAATGGTAGATTTGACACGATATGTCCTTTCTACTTTTAAAAGGGAAGAGCATGAAAAAGTAGAAGAAATGGTTTCAAAAAGTGTCGAAGCCGTTAAACTGATTTTTAAGGATGGAATAGATATGGCAATGACTGTTTATAATAAGAAAAATAATCAGAGAAAAAGTTAAGAAACTATAGAATGAGGAAAAAATATTTAATAATATTATTATCTATAATATGTATAGGAAGTTTTTTAAGAATTTATAAATTAGGGAATCAAAGTTTTTGGATTGATGAAGCAACAGCAATTCAAAAGTCAAGAGAACTTCCTTCTTTAGATAATCTTGAATCCTGGGCAATACACTGGATGTCTCCCCCTTTTTATAATTTACAACTTCATTTTTGGATGCTTTTGTTCGGAGAAAATGAATTTGCTGTAAGGTCTTTGTCAGTTGTTTTTGGAATATTAACAATTCTGCTTGTTTACATTGTAGGAGTGGATTTGTTTAATAAAAAAACAGCTTTGTTTAGTGCATTGGTTATGGCTATTTCTCCGTTTCATATTGGTTTTTGCCAGGATGTAAAAATGTATTCTTTGTTATCTTTTTTAGGCTTGCTTTCTGTTTATCTTTGTTACAAAACGCTTTTTAGTAAAAAAAGATTTTACTGGTTAGTTTATTTTTTTGTTACTGTGTTAATACTTTATACTCACAATTGGGGGCTTTTTTTGCTTGTTTCCGAGATTGTGTTTTTCTTTTTGGTGAGGAAGCATACAACTAATAGTAAGAAATACTTATTAAGCCAGTTATTTATTGGTTTATGTTATTTACCATGGTTACCGATTCTATTTAAACAAATTATGAATTCAAAATCTTATGTTTTCCTTCCCCTGAGTGGAATTTACGATATTTTGGTGTTATTAGCGGTATATTGTGGAAGAGTTATTCAGTTGGGAGAAAGTCTTTATGATGTAGGGTCGTTTCCGTCTGTTATGGGGGTTAGTTTATACGGGTTGCTATTTTTTTTAGGATTGTCAGTAGGCGGACAAAAACAAATTAGTAAGTATTATTTTTGGAAACAAAAAGAAACTTTGTTGCTGGTGAGTTGTTTTCTTTTAACCTTGAGTGTTCCTTTTTTAATCAGCTTTAAATTTCCTCTGTTTTGTATAAGATATACCATTATAGTTTTTCCATTGTTCTGTCTTCTTGTTGGAAAAGGTTTATATAGAATTAATTTTTTTAAAGGACAGATTTTAGTAATTTTAATATTATTATTTATTTCGTCGTTTACTTTACATAAATATTATTGCTGCTTTAATAAATCTTATGATAGACAGTTGACTAATTATGTCGTGCAAAATTTAGATGAAAATGATTTCATAGTAATTGCACCAAATTGGATTGGCGGAACTTTTGAGCATTATTATTATAAAAATTGTGTTGGGGACGAAGTCAAAATAGAAAAAATAATAAATCCATCCCGTTTAAAAGCAATAGTTCTTGTTGAAAAAATAAAAAACACTAAAAGGCTTAACAAAATAGTCCTTTTGTATTCAGATAAAATTCCTAAGACCGAACTTAAAGAATTCAAAAAATATTTAGATAATAACCTTTGTTTATTTAGTGAAATAGATTTCAGAAATAAGAAAGTGATTTTTTATAAAGTTAAATAAAAAAAAGGGAAATTCTTTTTGAGAACAATTAGAATAAAAACATTATAATTTTGCAGGCAGAAAAATAGATTTTTCAGGTAAATAGAATGTATATTTAATGCAGGTAGTGGGGATAATTTATGTTTTCTTATTTTATTCGCAGGATGTTCTTAATGATACCTTTAATAATAGGAATTAGTTTGATAAGTTTTATTATTTTGCATCTTGCCCCGGGTAGTCCGGTTGATTCGGTAGCTGGTATGAATATTGAGGTTTCTGCGGATAGCAAGTCGCGGTTGTGTAGTTTATATGGGTTAGATAAACCATGGTATATTCAATATTATAATTGGCTAAAGAGGATAATTTTTTTGGATTTTGGAGATTCCTTTAAGGATGGTAGAAAAGTAAGGACAAAGATATTAGAACGTTTGCCGGCTACGTTGTTGTTAAATGTTCTTTCCTTGTTTCTTATATTTCTTATTGCCTTACCCATCGGTATTAAATCAGCAGTAAAGCAAGGTTCTTTTTTTGATAAAGGGATGACTGTTTTTACTTTTGTAGGCTTTTCAATTCCTACTTTTTGGCTGGCATTATTACTTATGATATTGTTTGGAGTAAAGTTGGGATGGCTGCCTATTTCAGGGATGCATTCTTTAAACTATGAAAATTTTTCTTTTTTAGGAAAACTATGGGATTTAGTTAAACATTTAATATTGCCTGTTTTTTGTTCGGCTTTTGGTGGATTGGCTTATTTGTCCCGTTATTCCCGTTATACAATGTTAGAAGTAATCAGGCAAAATTATATAAGGACAGCAAGAGCTAAAGGATTGCCGGAAAAGGATGTTATTTATAGGCATGCTCTTCGTAATGCCCTTATTCCCATAGTTACTTTGTTAGGATTGTCCCTGCCGGGGTTGATTAGCGGTGGGTTCATTTTTGAGACTATTTTTGCCTGGCCGGGCATGGGTAGATTGGGATATTTAGCAATTATGTCTTATGATTATCCTTTGATTATGGGGGTAGGGATTATTGCGGCTTTTTTAACACTGGCAGGTAATTTAATTGCGGATTTTATTTATCTTTGTATTGATCCGAGAGTGAAGTATAAATAATGTGTAGAGCTAAAAATGTTGGGAGATGAAAATGTTCAAAGTTTTTTGGGAAAGATTTAAACACAATAAATTGGCTCTTTCAGGTTTGATAGTTATTTTGGTTTTAACTATTCAGGCCTGTTTTGCTCCTTTTATTGCTCCTTATAATCCGACTGAGCAAAATATTGCCAATCGCTTATCTCCTCCTTCGGGGAAACATTTCCTGGGTACAGATGAATTAGGAAGAGATGTTTTTTCCCGTATTGTTTATGGCACTAGAATTTCTTTATCCGTAGGGTTTGTTGCTGTGGGGGTAGCTGTTTTGATTGGAACGTTATTGGGGCTCTGGGCGGGATTTTTCGGGGGTTGGGTTGATAATTTAATTATGCGTTTAGTAGATATAATGCTTTGTTTCCCTACATTTTTTTTAATTTTAATGGTAATTGCATTTTTATCGCCTAATATATTTAATATAATGTTAGTTATAGGTTTAACTTCCTGGTCGGGATTAACGAGGCTGATAAGGGGGGAATGTTTATCTATGAGAGAGAGGGAATTTATTCAGGCAGCAAGATTAGCGGGGCTGAAAAATAACCGTATTATTTTTGTTCATCTTCTTCCCAATGTGTTTACGCCCATACTTGTTTTTGCAACTTTAGGGATAGGCAGTGCTATACTTACCGAATCTGCTTTATCTTTTTTAGGATTGGGAGTACAACCGCCCACCCCTAGCTGGGGGAATATATTAACTGCCGGAAAAGATTATATTCATACCGCCTGGTGGCTTTCTTTTTTTCCGGGATTGGCTATTTTGATAACAGTCCTGGCGTATAATCTTTTAGGAGAAGGATTGCGGGACATATTAGATCCTAAAATGGGTGATAAAAATGGCTGATATATTAGAAATAAAACACCTTTTTGTAGAATATTATAAGAGAAAAAAAGTTGTTTCTGCGCTAAGAGATGTTTGTTTAAATTTAAAGCAACAGGAAATACTGGGTGTTGTGGGAGAATCCGGGTGTGGAAAAAGTACTCTTGCTTTATCAATATTAAAACTTATTTTACCCACGGAAGGAAAGATAACGAAAGGCGAAATAATTTTTAAAGGGTATGAATTATGGGAGGAAGATTATTTAGGAGATAAAAATATCATTAGTATGGGGGATGATTCTCTTCGGAAAATTAGAGGAGGGGAAATCGGGATGATTTTTCAAGACCCATTTACCTCATTTAATCCTGTTTTTACTATTGGAGAGCAAATTTATGAATCTCTCGTGCTTCATCGGGTAGGGAAAGATTTAAATACTTATTCAGCAATACACAAAGAAGCAATAAACTCTCTTAAACGGGTAATGATTGCTTCTCCCCAACAGGTAATGAATTCGTATCCACATCAGTTAAGCGGAGGAATGCTGCAAAGGGCAATGATTGCTATGGCTATATCCTGCCGGCCTAAGGTTTTGATTGCTGATGAGCCTACTACTGCTTTAGATGTAACCCTGCAAAAAGAAATATTGGATTTATTAAAAAAGTTACAGCAGGAATTATCAATGTCTTTAATTTTAATTACCCATAATCTGGCTATTGTCGCAGAAATTTGTACGCGGATAGTAGTAATATATGCCGGAGAAATTATTGAAGAAGCCGGTTCAGAAGAAATTTTTTGCAGGCCCCGGCACCCATATACGATAAGATTATTAGGATCATTACCTTATTTAAAACCGGAAGGAAAGAGATTAGTTGTTATCCCGGGCACTATTCCGGATTTAATTGATTTGCCTGTTGGATGTAAATTTTATCCCCGTTGTGATGAAGCATCGGATACTTGTTTACAGAAAATAAATATGAAAGAAGTAAATAAAGGACACTTTGTAAGATGTTGTCGGGTTAAGGAAGAAATTGATGGGTTGTACTGAAAAATAAAAAGGGAAAATAATTATGGAAGATTTATTAGAAATCAAGGATTTAAAAAAATATTTTTTTTTAAAGAAAGGATTGTTCAGTTTTAATAAAGAAACAATTAAGGCAGTGGACAATATTTCTTTTAGTATTAAAAAAGGGGAAATTTTAGGTCTGGTAGGAGAATCCGGTTCCGGGAAAAGCACAATTGCTAAATTAATTGTTAGATTGATTTATCCCCAGGAGGGAAAAATTTTTTTTAAAAAAGAAGAAATCGGAAAATTTTCCAGAGAAAAATTGTCTAAAAATGTACAAATGATTTTTCAGGATCCATTTGCTTCTTTAAATCCAAAACTTTCAATAGGAACAATTATAGGAGAAGTCGTTAGAGTAAGAAATAAAATTTCAGGTGAAATTTGTTCGAAGGGGGAAGTTCGTGAAGAAATAAAAAGGATTTTGGCTACCGTAGGGTTACCGATAAACATTCTAAGTGATTACCCCCATCAATTTAGTGGAGGACAGCGACAAAGAATTGGTATTGCCAGAGCTTTGGCTATGCGTCCAAGATTAATTATTGCTGATGAACCGGTATCTTCTCTGGATATTTCCATTCAGGCTCAAATTATAAATTTACTGCTGGATTTGAAAGAAGAATTTAACCTTTCTTTTCTTTTTATTGCTCATGATTTAAACTTGGTAAAATATCTATCTCAGCGAATGTTAGTAATGTATAAAGGAAAGATTGTAGAAGAAGGTTTAAGTGAAGAAATTTATCGAAATCCCCAAAATTTGTATACCCAACAACTTATAGAATCTATTCCAAAAATTAAATATTGGTTGTAGGTTAGAGAAAAGGAAATTTAAAGGAGAAAAAAATGGATCTTTACCAATTGTTAGAAGAAAAAGCTTTGTTATATCCTCGGCGCAAGGCTATTATTTTTAACCGGGAAAAGATTAGTTATAGGGAGTTAAAAGAGAAAATAGATTCTTTTGCCCGATTTCTTTTCTGGGAAAAAGAAATAAAGCGGGGAGACAAAGTAGCGTTACTTTTGAAAAATTCTTCTTCGTTTATAATTGTTTATTTTGCTATTTTGAAAATAGGGGCAGTGGTTGTTCCGTTAAATATTTTTTTGCGTGCAGAAGAATTGGTTTATATCCTTAATGATTCCAGAGCAATATTTTTAATCAGTGAAAGGGAAGGGTTTGGCCCGTTACTGGAAAAAATCAAATCCCAGGCTATTAATTTAAGAGGGTCATCTTTTATTGAAGATATTACACCGGGAGAAAATAAAACTTTACCGAAAGAGGGGATTTATTCGGAAGAAGCAGCAGCAATTCTTTATACTTCAGGGACTACCGGGCATCCTAAAGGGGTAGTATTAACCCATAATAATTTCATTGCTAATATTAATTCCTGTGTAAAAGCGGTGCCGGTCCAATGTAAAGATAATTTTTTATGTTTTCTGCCTATGTTTCATTCTTTTGCCTGGATGGTATGTGTTTTGGTCCCTTTTTCTGTAGGGGCAAGTATAATCGTACTTTCCAGTGTTAGGCCAATAAAAAAGTTTTTCATTACAATTTTTAAAAAGAGAGTTACTGTTTTTGTTGGTATCCCGGCTTTATATAATCTTTTGGTGAAAATTCCTTTTTTTTCAATATTATCTTTTCTTATTCCGGTGCGGATATGTATTTCAGGGGCAGATTCTTTGTCCGATGAGGTATTAGCTAAATTTGAAAAAAAATTCCGTCGTCCGTTATTAGAAGGATACGGACTTACTGAGGCGTCTCCCGTAGTTTCCTTTAATCCTTTGGAAAAACGTAAAACAGGTACAGTGGGGCTGCCTTTACCGGGGATAAAAGTGAAAATAATTGATGATCAAGGGAATAATCTTCCTCCGGGAGAAAGCGGAGAACTTTTAGTGCAGGGGGGGAATGTAATGAAAGGGTATTATGATTTACCTACAGCCACAGAGGAAGTTATTGTTGACGGATGGTTATATACCGGCGATATGGCTTATAAGGATACGGAAGGATATATAAAGATAGTGGGGCGTAGGAAGGATTTAATTATTAACAAAGGATTAAATATTTATCCTCGCGAAATAGAATTAATCTTAGAATCTCATCCGGATATTTTAGAAGCAGCAGTAGTGGGGGTGCGTATTAAAGCAAAAGGGGAGGTTCCTAAGGCATATATTGTTTTGAATAAGGGGACTGTTGTTAAAAAGAGTGAAATAATTAGGTATTGCCGCAAACGGTTGGCTAAATATAAAATACCTCATAAAATTGAATTTAGAGAGGGATTTTCTAAAACATCA
>JAUVLC010000106.1 GCA_030595925.1 Clostridia bacterium
CTATCT
This sequence comes from Clostridia bacterium, assembly GCA_030595925.1. Classification (GTDB taxonomy): domain Bacteria; phylum CBDUZB01; class JAGLHV01; order JAGLHV01; family JAGLHV01; genus JAGLHV01. The sequence continues at coordinate 7 of JAUVLC010000106.1, forward strand.
GTCATTTCCCTGCGTAATCGACAAGTACTGTGTTTTAAATTCGCATTGTATTTTAACACCTTAAATCCCCCTAACCCCCTTTTTCAAAGGGGGAAATTACTTTTCATATTCTTTCATACTTCTTTTGACACTACCTATTTTCTTTTTTTTCCTAATTTTTCATATTGTCTGAAAATATTTTTTAATATTTTTAAAAACATATCTATCTCTTTTTTGTTTACGTTTAAAGGAGGCATAAATCTCAAAATATTCCCCTGTGTACAATTTATCAACACCTTCTCCCTGCTAAAATCCTCAACTATTTTTTCTCCTTCAAAACTTAATTCCATTGCCAGCATCAACCCTTTACCACGAACATCCTTGATAAAAGAAAATTCCTTTTTTATTTCTTTTAATTTCTTAAAAAAATAACTCCCTTTCTCCATTGTGTTTTTTAAAATGTTTTTTTCTTTTATTGTCTTCAAAACAGCTATTGCGGCTGCACAGGCAAGCGGATTCCCCCCAAAAGTAGAAGCATGGTCGCCTGCTTTGAAGGAAGAAGCTACTTTATCTGTGGTAAGCATTGCCCCAATAGGAACCCCACCTCCCAGGGCTTTAGCCAGAGTCATTATATCCGGTTTAATTCCAAAATGCTGATAAGCAAACATTTTTCCCGTTCTGCCTATTCCTGTTTGTACCTCATCAAAGATTAACAAAATCTTCTTTTTCTTACAAAGATTATGTAATTTTTTTAAATACTCCAGGCTGATACTATTAACCCCTCCTTCTCCCTGAATTAATTCTAACATAACCGCACAGGTTTTTTCGGAAATTGCTTTTTTTAGGGCTTCGAAATCATTAAACGGAACATGTTTAAATCCTCTAACTAAGGGTTCAAAGCCTTGTTGATATTTTTTCTGTCCGGTTGCACTTAAAGCAGCCATTGTCCTACCGTGAAAAGAGCCCAGCATAGTAATTATTTCATATTTGTTGCTTCCTAAATTCCTTTTCGCATACTTCCTGGCCAATTTAATTGCAGATTCATTGGCTTCCGCCCCGCTATTACAGAAAAAAACTTTGTCCGCAAAAGATAAATGACAGAGCATTTTAGCCAACTCTGTTTGCGGTAAATTATAATAACTATTGGATATATGCAATAAATCCTTCGACTGTTTATTAATCGCATCCACTACTGCCGGATAACAGTGCCCCAGATTATTCACCGCCCAACCCGGGAAAAAATCAAAATACCGATTATTTTCAATATCCCAAACATAAATTCCCTTACCCCTTACTAAAATAAGCGGCTTACGATTGTACGTCTGCAACACATAGTTTTTATCCTGTTGAATTATTTTTTTCAATGACATAAAGTTTTTCCCCTACTGAAATTTCTTTTTATTATTTTGTAATTATCGTTCCTTTATTTTGATTGTTTAATACCGTCAAGGATAAAATATGTTTAGTGCGGGCATTAACAATGCGGCATTCTCCCACTCCTTTTTTTATTGCCCCGACACTTGCCTTAACTTTAGGAATCATACCTCCTAAAATCACTTTTTCCTTTATCAATTTGCTAATATTATCGGCTTTTATTTTATTAAGGACTGTTCCTTGATTCATAACCCCTTCTACATCCGTTAAAAAAATTAATTTTTGTGCTTGCAAGGCTATAGCTATAGCCTGTGCCATCATATCAGCATTGATATTTAATGTTTCCCCCTTATCCCTCATTCCGATAGAAGAAATAACGGGAATAAATCGATTTTTCAATAAAAGCTCTAATAATTCAGTATTAACTTTTTTTACTTCACCCACTAATCCTAAATTTCCACCTGCTTTTTTGGCAATAACCATAGAGCCATCTTTACCGCTTAATCCAACTGCTTTGCCTTTTAAACCGTTAACCATTGCCACTAAATTTTTATTTATTTTAGCGGAAAGAACCATTTCTACTATTTCTAACGATTTTTTATCCGTATACCTCATTCCTTTTACAAAGCGGGATTTTATTCCTAATTCATCCAGCATTCTGGTAACCTGAACACCACCCCCGTGAACCAGCACAGGAAAAAAATTATTTTTAGTTAAAAAAATAACATCCTTAATCAATCCTTTCTTTTCAGCGTCGTTCTCTAAAACAGCACCGCCGTATTTTATAACGATAACTCTTTTTTTTGCCATTTATTGTCCTTTTATATCTCTATATCCCTTTATTTCGTACGTTTTCCCACAGGTAGTAATTTCCAAAGCACCCATTTCCTTTGTGCTATATATTTTTAAAGTTTCTTTTTTTTCTGAAATTATTTGGTCCAACTGCCTTAAAAAATTTATCTTCGCTTTTCCCGAAAAAGTTATTATAGCACATTCGGGAAAAATTTCCCACAAAAAATTTTCTAAAATCCCCCCCCCTTTTTGATCAGGAATTTGAATGATTTTAACTTTTAGGCCATAATTATTAACTATCCTTTTTTGTGCCCTTTTCCCTATATCCCCGGTAAAAAGAATACTAAAATCTTTGTAAACCAAATATAATACTAAACTGTCATTTCTGTTGTTTCTAAAAAACTCAGGATTTAAAACATGCAAACCAAATTCTTTTTGTTTTTTTATCCAATCTCCGCTTTTAACTTTTTTAATTTTAAAAGGAATATCCCAACTACCAAGTTTACTATTAAAAACCATTTCCTTTATTTTGAAATTATTTAATATTGTACCTAATCCTTTTGTATGAATAGGGTTATCACGCATAATTACAACAGTATTTATTTTTTTTACCCTTTTACTTAAAAGAAATGGAACCAGAACCCTTTCCGCTGCTTTAGATGTTCCACCCACACCTATCAGCATATTTTTACCGTCCGGGAATTCTAAAAATATACTGTTCCCTTTTCTAAGTGCCAAAAAAGTAATCTTTAAATAAGCAGAACGAAAAAACGAACTATTAATAATAAATATTAAACTTATAATAATTCCTCCGGAAAGAAAAAAATACCGGAATTTCAAAAAAGAGCTATTTTTATAAAACTTACCTGCTATTTTGTAATTTATTAAACAAAATATTATTAAATAAAAAACAACTAAAAATAAAACAGAAGGAGTGCTTACTTTAACTGAAGCCAAAGGAAAAGAAGCAAAAAATTCAGCTTCTTTTATTAAAAAAAGTATACACAAACTATTTACTCCCCCAATTACAGTAGCCAGGAAACCGCTTACCAAAGAAATGAGACAGGTAGAAAATCCCAATGTAACAATAATTCCAACCAAAGGAACCACGAAAAGATTAGCTAAAGGTGCTATCAATGAAATTTGATTAAAATAATAAGCAATTAAAGGATAGATCATAATCTGAGCGCCCAAAGAAACAGATACTGCATTTCGCAGCCAAACAGGTAAAGGAGTCAACAACTTTCGGATTAAACCCGATAAACATAATATCCCTATAGTCGCTAAATAGGAAAACTGAAACCCTATACTAAAAAGGGTTCGGGGATTAACTAAAAGAATAATCAAAGCAGAAAGATAAAGACTATGATGCAAATTTCTATCCCGCCCAAAAAAATACGCACCTAAACCCAGAGCAGCCATAAGAAAAGCTCGTACTGCCGAAGGACGGGCACCGGTCATCTGGACATAAAAAAAAATCATTATAATTGTTAAAAGATACGTACTTTTTTTAGGCAACCCCAACAAGGAAAAAATACCTAAAAAAATAAAAAGGACCAATCCCACATGAAGACCGGAAACCGCAAGAATATGCACTATCCCGCTAACGATAAAATCCTGATAAATTTCCCCGGGAAGAATATTCCGTTCTCCTAACATTATTCCGGATAAAACACGCCAGGAATATCTCTTTGTATATTGTTCGATTCTTTTCTTCATTTCCTTCCGCAAAAAAGAGGAAGCCGTAAAAATAAAGTTTCTTTTCCCTGAAGTAAGTAATTTTATATTGTTATACCCATTTACCTGCAGTAAAGCATAAATTTTTTTTCTGGATAAATATTTTTTATAATCGAATTCCCCAGGATTAAGTGCTGAGTAAGGACAACTCAGCATACCCGTTACTTCTATTTCATCTCCCCACACAAAATCAACCCGGGGAAAATAGCAATTTACCAATATTTTACCCGAAACATTACAATTCTCATTTATTATTTCTTTTACTTTAAAAATAAAAACAGTTTTATTTTTTTTCTTTCGGGGTTGGCTGACAATTAAACCTTTTAATTTTATTTTTCGGGGAACAAAATAAGAAATGTCTTCTTTTGGAATGTTATTTAAAAAACCTAAATAATCCGCAACAACTATTAATAAAACATAAAAAACAATTACAATTAAAACTATCTTTCGTGGATATAAAACAGAATTACCAATTTCTCTTCTACTCATCATCATCTAAGATTTATTTAACATTTAAATATTTCCCTGCCACAAATTATACTGTCTGTATTTCTTTCGCTCATATTTAAAATTCTTATGACTGCACCGTTATTCCAATTTAAAATGTCCTTTTCCTTCTTCTAGACTATTTATGCTTTTTTCTATTTCTTTCCGGATCATTAAAATTTCTCTTTTATCAATCTTTTCTTCTATTAAGAGCCCGTTTAATACATCTATTTTCCCTCTTATATCTTGTATCAAGTTCCTTTCTTTTTTTACCCATTCCCTTAAAATAAACACTAACTGATTAATTTCATTTACGAATCCAGTTAACTCATCGGTTTTTCTTATCTGAACATCACGGCTCAAATCTCCCTGCCGAAGTAATCCAATAATCTTTTCTATACGGCTGATCGGCCCGGCAATCCGATGAGAAAATAAGAAACACAAAATGGCTTCCAATATTAGCAAAACCCCTATTTTCTCTGCTACCAACTTGCCTGTTTTTACAATCATATCTTCAAAGAAAACTTCTCCCTTTAACAACTCAATCCACAAAGTAAAATATACACTTAAACTCACGAATAAAGTAATCACTAACATTAAAAGAAAAAGAAATAATGCATAATGCCATTGAAAATTACTTTGACTTATATATTTTTTCCTCATAATTAAAATTACTATCCTTGATTATTGTTTATTTTTTTATATTTTTACTTCTTTTTTTAAAGAAATATTTAAACTGATTATTTCGAAAAAACCTGCCATCAAGGCTCCTGCATAATATATCCACCATTGATTAGGAATATTCCAAAAAATAAACATAAACCCGCAAAAAAGCATAGAAAACCCAAAACTAAAAACAGCAAAAGATTGAAATAACAATTTTTTAGGCATATTATCATAAATTGATTTTTTAGGAAAGGTAATCGAACGCCATAAACTAATACTACCGGCTATTATCATCATCATTACCGGATTCAAAAAACGGATTACAAATAAAACAGGCATCAGGCTTTTGTTAGGATTAGACTTATGAAACCATATTCCGTCATAAGCTACATACTTTCCTACCTTAAAAATTTCTTTGGAGCCACCAATAGCAAAAACATTAACAATCGCAAAAATACCTGCTAACCCAAAACAAAGCACAAATACACTAACAATAAATCTTTTGGTTATTTTTTCATGCCCTAATGAAAAACTAAGTAACCCTATAAATACCGCAGGTGAAAAAAGCCCTATCATAAAAAACTCACGAATATTATTAATTATAAGCGGCACAGGATGCGGGCCGATAAGGATTTGAAAAGGACGGGTCATCAAGAAAATCCCAAAGAAAATAAAACCCCAGAAGGCTCCCTGATAAGTAATCCTCCCGGTAACTAATAGACGCATAGGAGCAATGTATTTAATATATCCGGCCATAAAAAAATATACCATTCCGGCTAAAACAGGCATTACAATGTTGCCAATAAATAATATGTTATTCATTTTTTTTATTTATAAATCCCTTTATTCTTTCAATATTTTGCCGGCAAGTCTGAATCAATAATTCACTTGTAATTTCTTCTGAAAACTCCAATGCTTTCTCCGAAGAAGATTTTTGGAAAATTTTTATTGCATTAGTATATTCTTTCAAAGATTTTTCATCTTCTCCCTGTAATTGATAAATACGTGCTATATTAAAATACGCCAACCCAAAATCTCCGTCAATATAAATAACTTTTCTAAATTCATTAATTGCTTCCTGGGGTTGTCCCATTTTGTCATAGACAACTCCCAGAAAAAAATGTGCGGCAAGAAACAAAGGTACCAGCTGTATAGCCCACTGACATGATTCTACTGCTTCAACAAATCGGTGAGAATCAGCATGAATTTTTCCTGCTAGAAAATGCGCTTCAGCCATTTGAGGATCTATTTCAAGTACTTCTCTAACCTTCCTTAACGCTTGAGAAAAATCCTTCTGTTCAAAAAATTTCATCGCTTTGCTGTACAAACCCCTGGATAAAATAGCTTTGTTAAAGGATTTTCGCTCTATTTTCTTTTCAGTAATGCCGGTTTCTTTTTCATTTACGTCTTTTTCTTCCAGGGATAAATCCCGCATTTCTTTTTTATATATAAAAATATCATTCCATTTAAAAGGCAAAAATTCAGAAGATATCTGCTGTAGAGTTTCCGCATATCCAATAAAGAAATAACCATCATTTTTAAGACTGTTATAAAAATTATGTATTACTCTTATAATTGATTCTATCTTGAAATAAATAGTAACGTTACGACAAAAAATGATATCCCATCCTCCCATTTCAATTAGGGGATAGGGTTCTTTAATCAAGTTGAAGTATTCAAACTTTACTATTTCCTTCACTTTGTCTTTTAGTTTAAATCGATTTTTATCCACAGGAACAAAATACTTATTTTTTATTTTTTCATCAATCAGTTTCAAAGAATGGAGAGAATAAATTCCTTTTTTTGCTTTATCCAATGCTTTCAGGCTTACATCTGTAGCTAAAATTTCAATATTCAGGTTTTTATAAAACCCAAATACCTCCAAAATAGTTATAGCCATAGAATAAGGCTCTTCCCCTGTAGAACATCCTGCACTCCAGATTTTAATACCCTTCCCATAAAGTGCTCTTTCACTTATTAAGGGAGTAAGAATATATTCTTTTAAAAATTTAAAATGGGAAGGATTCCTAAAAAAATAAGTTTCATTTATTGTTATTAAACTTAATAGCTCCTTGAATTCTTCTTCACCCAAAGCGTCATATCTAAGAAAGGAATAATATTCGTAATAATCCCTAAACCCTTTAGCTGTTATCCTAGAAAAAAGGCTTATTCTCAAAGAATCTTCCCTGTTTATATCTAAAAAAATACCACTATTTTCCAAAATAAAATCCTGAAACAATTTAAATTCTTTTCCTGACAAATCCGGAGTAATCATAATTATTTTTTTTTTATTATATTAAGATTTTATTCCCATCTTATTTTTTCTAAACCTTCTATCTCCATTATTTCATCAACTAAATCTTTATTAAATTTTACTTTTCTAAATTTAACGTTTATCTTTATATCAATCCTTTTAGCTTTTTTATCTTTTTCAATAATACAATTTTGTATTTTCCCCCCGGATTCTTCTAAAATTTGCTTGATTTTTTCCAGTTGATTTCCATTGCTTTCCCCGCTGATATCAATCACTTTATACCAATCTCTTTGAAAAAAATGTTCCAATCTCCATAACAAAAGCAAGGTAAAAAGCACTAATATTTCCGTAACAAAAGCCGCAAAGTAACAACCACAACCTATTGCCATCCCAATACCGGCTACCACCCACAAACTGGCTGCGGTAGTCAACCCCCTTACAGAAAATTTTGCCTGCATAATTGTTCCCGCTCCAATAAACCCTATTCCGGTAATAATCTGGGCTGCAATACGGGTAGGATCAACCACGGCAATGTTTTGATAAAGAAAAAACATATACTGGGAAACTATCATAAATAAATTTGCCCCCATACAGACTAACACATGTGTTCTTAATCCTGCTACCCGCCCATGGGTTTCTCTTTCCCAACCAATAAGTATCCCCAATAAAAAAGAAAGAATAATTCTGAACAATACTTCATCCATGGAAAACATTTTATCCCCCAATATTAAAAGTCTCTTACCTCACAAAAGTATCCTATCAAAATTAGCAAAAAAAGTCAAAATAATTTCTTTTACTCAAAACAAATTAAATCACACAGTACCCTTATAAAATAAAACCATCGGACTAAGAACGAGCTATTTGCGCTGTAAAAATAGCGTCGAAGAAACAAGAAATTAAAAATCACTTTACCCCAAAGTTTGCAGGGAAAGATGGATGGAAGGATGGTTAAAAAAGGAAATTCACCCCGGAGGTAAAAAAGGCAAAAAAAA
>JAUVLC010000145.1 GCA_030595925.1 Clostridia bacterium
TTTTTTTTGCCTTTTTTACCTCCGGGGTGAATTTCCTTTTTTAACCATCCTTCCATCCATCTTTCCCTGCAAACTTTGGGGTAAAGTGATTTTTAATTTCTTGTTTCTTCGACGCTATTTTTACAGCGCAAATAGCTCGTTAAATTGTTATTTGCAAATAAAAAGCGAACACTTTTTAAGGGTTTCATCTCCTGATTTTTGAATATTCACAAATTTTCCATTTTCCCGTAATTTAAGGTTTGATGCTTATTTATTTAACCAATACACTCTAATTTGTAATTGAAGGAAGCGAATCATTTTTTTTCAGGATTAGAGCTCAATATTTTTGTCTTTGAAGAGACTTTTTGGAGGATAAATTACATTGACAAAAGCAGAAATTATTGATAAAATAAACTGGTAACTGAAATGTTTGGTAAGAGGGAAAAACCGTTTTTTGGAAAAAAAGTTTGTTTTATTAAAAATTTTAAAAAGGGTATTTAATTATGGATAATAAAAAAATGACGATTATTGTAGTTGATGACGAGCCCATTATTACAGAAACGCTGAGTATGTCATTACAAGAGGAAGACTGGCAAATTTTTTCTGCTAACCATGGAGAAGAGGCTATTAAACTGGCAAAAAAAGTTTCTCCGGATGTAGCTATTATAGATTTAAAGTTGCCGGATATAAGCGGTTTGGAAATAGCTCGGGCAATAAAAGATATGGATGCGGATGTGTGTGTTATTATCATAACCGCCCATGCGAAGATGGAGACAGCTATAAGTGCGTTAGTGGAAGGGGCTTATGATTATATCACTAAACCGTTTGATATTACCCATGTGAAATCGGTGGTGCAAAAAGGTTTACAAAAACGAGCTCTTGCTTTAAAAAATAAAGAACTTATTGAAAAATTAAAAAGAGAAAAAAGAAGGGTTGAAGCCATTTTGGAAATAAGTAAGATGTTTAATGTAATTGTTTCCTTAGATGATTTGGTAGACTTTTCTGTAGTTAAAGTTTCCCAGATGTTAGAAGCACAGAGGGGATCTTTGATGCTTCTGGATAAAGACTCGAAAGAGCTTTTTATTTGTGGTGCATATGGGTTGGAAGAAAAAATAATTAAAGAGACCAAATTAAAAATAGGAGAAAGTATTGCCGGCCGGGTGGTTGAAACAGGGGAACCGTTGTGTGTTATGGATATTGAAAATGATTTGAGGCTTTTACGTAAAAACCAATCCTGTTATGAAACTAAATCGTTTATTAGTATACCTATAAAACAAGAAAAAGAGATTATAGGTGTATTTAATTTTTCCAATAAGGAACCTTTTTTTAGTGAAGAAGATGTTGCTTTTGTCTCTATTGTTGCTCATCAGACAGCTATTGCTATAGAAAAAATCCGTTTGTATGATAAGGTAACAAAATTAGCTGTTACGGATGAATTAACCGGTTTGTTTAATAGAAGATATTTTATGAAACAGTTAAAAGAAGAAATTAAACGAAATCAAAGGTACCATCATTCTCTTTCTTTAATTATGTTTGATGTTGATGATTTTAAAAAATTTAATGATAATTATAGCCATTTAGTAGGGGATGCCGTACTTAAGAAAATAGCAAGAATTTTAGCTGAAAACGTGCGTAATGTGGACATCGTCAGTCGTTATGGTGGGGAGGAGTTTATTATTGTTTTACCGGAAACCGATATTAAAGAGGCCACAAGAGTAGCGGAAAAGATAAGAAAATCTGCTGAAGAAAGTCTTTTTGGCAGAAAATTCTTGGGTAGAAACCAGGGGGGAGGAGCAAAAAGCATAAAAAAGTTAACTGTTAGCGGAGGAGTGGCTACTTATCAATTGCGAGAAGGAACAGAGATGTTTATTAAGAGAGTGGATAGTGCTCTTTATCAGGCTAAAAAAACCGGTAAAAATAAAATTGAATGTGCCTTGCCCCATGTTTTTCATAAATAAGTTTATACTTTTATTAATTTACCTCATTCTTTTTAACCATAAATCAATAGTTTTTCTTTTTAAAAAAAGATACAACATTTATGAGAAAACTTCCGGGGATATTTTCCCGCTAAGGGGAAAAAAATAAATTTTTTGTAATTATTTAAAAATTTGTTTAAAACAAAATACTTTAAATTCAAAAAAGGGTGTTGATAAACTGTCTTTTGTTAGACAGTTATTTTTATTAAAGAGATAAGGTTTAAAGGATAAAAAACGAAAAGGAACGGTTAAAAGATAAATTATATGTTAAGTTTAACGGATTTTTATTTTCATCCTGAGGTGCGAAGGAGAATTGTAGAATATTGTGGAGGAGAAGGGGATAATTTTTCTTCTTTTACAGCCGCAACACTGGTTGGTTATGGAGAAAAAAAACACTGGATAGGTAAAAATCATGAAGAGATTGGACTTTCTCCTCAAGAGGGATTCGAGCAGATATTAGGGAACGGATGGGATATTTTTCGTTCCAGTTGGGATAAGATGAGTAGTTTGGGTATTTTGGATGTGGAATATTTTAATATGGATTATCCGGGAGAAATATATCTTAATCCTTACCGGACATTTAGTAGATTAGAGTTGTTATATAAAACGGTATTAAGTGTATTTTATAAATTTAACATTATTCCTTTAGTAATTATGACTGGCCGGGGATATCATTTTTCCATTCGTTTACCTCAAAACAACAAAATCCATCAAAAAATCGAGGAAATAGGGAGCATCCCTTCTTCTATAAAAAGCAAATATCTTGGTCTAAAAAATAGGGGACTGTGTTTTTCTCTCAAACAGGGAAAAGCTTATGAGGGGCTCGGCCGGTTAATGGAATATGTGGTTCATTTGGTTATTAAAAAGATGCGTAATGGGGAAATACCCGTTGTTTGCACTGATTTAGCCGTAGGAATGAATGGTTCAGTACGGGAAGCAATTTCCCTGGATTTATCTATGTATGGAGACCCTCTCCATTTTCGACACATTCGTTGTCCCTTTAGTACCTATCAAAAACATAAAAATAAGGGATTTAAAATTGGCGAGTTAGCTGCAAAAAAACCTGTGCAGGTTGCTCTTCCCAGAATGGAAACGGTAAAAATGGAAGATTTGTGTCAGTGGAAAAATGATTTTCGAAAAGCCAGTGATTATGCAGCTAAAGTAGAAACCCGGATTCCGGATGCATCAAAAGGTTGTGAAAATTTAATCAGGAGTTATAAACGGTCACAGCTCTATCAATTTCATAAACATTTTGATTCCCAGGAGCATGATTTGCCTTCTGATTGGGAAAAAACTTATGATCGTTTCGATTTGGGAAAACTTCCCCCCTGTATATCACATTCGCTCTCTTTTCCCAATGATAATTTATTAAAGCCGACGAATATACAGGCTATTACACGGGTGTTATTAAAAGAAAAATGGCATCCTAAACATATCGCCGGCCTTATTCGTTCCAAATATGAGCGTAATTATGGTTGGGGAAATATGTGGGTAAGAAATGATGCCAATTTACGTGCCGATTTTTATGTTCGTCTTTTTGCAGGACTATTGAGTGACGGAACGGATCAGGAAGAAGATTTAAACTGTATTTCTTATCAGAAAAAAGGGTTTTGTTGGAAGAAGTGGTGTGGATATAGTTTAGAGCATTATAAAATTAATTGAAACTATTGAAGATTTTATTTATTTTAAAAAACGGAAATGAATTCAAATGGAAATAGGTATTTCTACAGGGATTATTTATAATTATGACTTATTGGAAAAAATTTTTTTATTTAAAGAAGCAGGGTTTGATAGTATTGAAATTTGTTTTAATCCGCGACTAAATAAAGATAATTTTTATCAATTTGATTATCAAAATTGGATTTATGTATATGAACTTAGAGATAGATTAAAAGAGCTTGGTTTGAAAATACATTCAATCCATGCTCCTTATTCCTCTACCTTTGACATTTCCGGCTTAAATGAGCAACAGCGTATAAACACAGTAAATGAAATAAGAAATATTATTGATGTTTTAAGAGTTTTGGACGGAAGTGTTGTAGTGCTTCATCCTACAATAAAAGAAATGTCCGAAAATAATTTTGGAGAAAGAGGTAAATGGTTTAAACAAGCGACGGAAAGTCTTCGGGATATTATTGTTTATGGAGAAAAAAAGGGGATTAAGATAGCAGTGGAAAATTTACTTCCCCATCTTTTTTTTGGAGATTTGAATGATTTGTTAAATTTAGTCAATCAATTTGATTCTGAAAATTTAGGAATTTGTTTGGATACTTCCCATGCAAATTTAGGTGCAGGGACCCTGGAAGCGGTAAGAAAATTTGGTCAAAAAATTAATTCCTTACACATTTCTGATAATTATGGCAAAAAAGACGATCATTTTCCTGTAGGGGAAGGAACTGTTAATTGGGATGAATTTTTAAGTGAATTGCGAAGGGTAAATTTTAAAGGGGTCTTTATGTTAGAAATTTTAAAAGAAGTCAGGGAAGAAGAATTGCCGTTAATGTTAAAGAAAATTTATAAAAACACAAGAAAATTGGTGGAGGGAATACTGTGAAATATTCTTCTGTGCGGGGAACAAGAGACATTTTAAACGAAGAAGCACTGAAATTGCGTTACCTGGAAAATTTAGGGAGGGAGGTGTTTTCTTCCTATGGGTATAGGGAAATAGTAATTCCTACCTTTGAGCGGACGGAACTTTTTACCCGCAGTATCGGTGAAGTATCGGATATTGTAGAAAAAGAGATGTATACTTTCCAGGATAAAAAGGGCAGGAGTTTGAGTTTACGGCCGGAAGGGACTGCCGGGGTAGTGCGTGCTTTTATAGAACGTAATTTATATAGAGAAAACGCAGCGATGCGTCTTTATTATATGGGGCCGATGTTTCGGTATGAAAGGCCGCAGGCGGGTAGATATAGAGAATTTCGGCAAATAGGAGCGGAATTCTTTGGTAGTGATGATACCAGGAGTGATGTGGAAATTATAAATGTTTTTGTAGATTTTTTCAGGAAGGCAGAGTTGAAAGAGAAAGATTTCAATCTTTACATCAATAATGTAGGTTGTGAAAGTTGTAGAAAAAAATACAAAGCGGTTTTTACTAATTCTATGCAAGATAATCTTTCTAAGCTTTGCGATGATTGCCAGAGGAGATTTTCCCGCAATCCTTTT
>JAUVLC010000023.1 GCA_030595925.1 Clostridia bacterium
GTGAAAGGAATTATGAATTTTTGAAAGAGATAATAGAGTTTGTAGAAGAAGCGACTAAGAAAGAGAAAGAAATAAAACGAGTTCGGATAGATGCGGCAGGATATCAGGCAAAAGTAATCAATTATATAAACAAGAAAGAAAGCAAATATACAATAACTGTAAGTAAGGATGAATCGGTAAAGAAAGCGATTAGAAGGATTCCAGAAGAAGAATGGAAAATATTGAAGGACAAATATGGGATACGGACTGGACGGGAATATGCAGAATTTATCCATAGTATGAATGGAAGTGATCATGCCTTTCGGGTAATAGTGCAGAGATGGTTAAATCCGCAAGGGGATTTATTTGAAAATGTAGAAGAGTATTGTTATCATGGAATAGCGACTAATTATAGGGAGGAAGAAAAAAGTAGCGAAGAAGTAATCTGGTGGCATAATGGCAGGAGTAATTCAGAGAATTACAATAAAGAATTAAAGCAAGGATTTAATTTAGATTATGTGCCCTGTGGAGAATTCAAAGCGAATGCAGTATGGTTTGGGCTCGGGATATTAGCGTATAATTTATTCATAGCATCTAAACTATTTTTATTTCCGAAAAATTGGGTAAAGAAAACAGTTAGAACAATAAGATGGCAGATAATCCAAATAGCAGGAAAAGTAATAAAACGGGCAAGATGTTTAATATTAAGGATATACAGTACAACGAGGGAAATATTTGAAATATATAAGAATGCACGAGAAATATGTTGGGAATTAACGTATCTTTTATAGACTTAAAGTCCGCCAGTATGGTAGACGGAAGATAAAAAAAGAAGAATTAAAAAATAGGCAGGAAATAGTTTTAGCGGGAGAGGTGCACCCGAAAATCTGGGTTTCGCCTAAATTTAGGGAAATTTGGAGAAGTAGTTTAGTTATCTTCCCGATAAAACTATACAACTGAAGTAATTAATAATTTTTTTCAGCATAATTGGCTGATTTGGCCGAAGCCTAAAACCTATATCGGAATTTGGGAAGAAAGGTTTTTCTTGAAAAATGAGGCAAAAAATGGTAGACTATATAATCTGTTAAATTTAGATATATTTTTATAAGGAGTTGGGAAATTGTATTTTAAAAAATTGGAGATTTTTGGATTTAAGTCTTTTGCCGACAGACTAAAAATAGAATTTGAGCCGGGTATTACGGCAATTGTGGGACCTAATGGTTGCGGGAAAACAAATGTAGTAGATGCAATAAAATGGGTTATGGGAGAACAAAGCACTCATCAGTTACGGGGAAAACGGATGGAAGATGTCATTTTTAATGGTTCTCGTAGTAGAAAGCCTTTGAGTATGGCAGAGGTATCTCTTACCCTGGATAATTCACAAAATGTTTTACCTGTTGATTACAAAGAGGTGAACATTATGCGCCGTTTGTTTCGTTCGGGTGAAAGCGAATATTATATTAATAAAAATCGCTGTCGGTTAAAGGATATTATTGAATTGTTTATGGACACAGGGCTGGGAGTAGATAGTTATTCCTTAATTGAGCAAGGCAAGGTAGAGCGTATTGTTAATGCTAAACCGGAAGAAAGGCGTTTTATTTTTGAAGAAGCGGCAGGAGTTACCAAATATAAATCACGCAAAGAAGAAGCATTGCGAAAAATAGAGAAAACGGAACAGAATCTCACCCGTTTACAGGATATAATGAGCGAAGTCAAAAGACAAATTGGTTCTTTAGATTATCAATCGCGAAAAGCCCGTCAATTTCAAAAACACAAGGAAGAATTAAAAAAAGTCGAAGTTGGATTTTTAATTCAAAACCTAAAAAAACTTGAACAACAACTCAAAGAAGAAGAAGATGATCTGGAAAGTTTTACTCAGGAAACTCAAGGAATTAATGCAAAAATAACTCAAAAAGAAGCCGGTATTGTTTCTTTGCAAACTGAGTTGACTGCTAAGGAAAAAGACATATTACTTGTTCAGCAGGAAGTTTTCAATAAATCTTCGGAAATTATTCATTTGGAAGACAAGGTTAAGTCACATCAGACACAACAGGAAGAACTGCTTTTAAGAAAAAAGAATAATGAAACAGAAATCAAAGAAATGGAAGAAAGATTAAAGAATTTATTAATTTCCGCAAGAAAGACAGAAGAAGATTTTAATTTTTACCAGGGAAAAACTTCAACAGAAGGGGAAAAAGACTCTCAAAAAGAAGAAAGTTTTAAAAAGGCAGAAGAACAATTAAACGAATTAAATAATAGCTTTAAAGCAAGCAAAGAAGAAATAATAAATCTATTAACTCAAAAATCAAAAATCAAAAATAAAATTTCCGCTTCGGAAGTATATCTGGAAAATTTCAAAACAAAAAAAGAAAAACTATTAATGGAAAAAAGAAGAAAAGAAGAGCAACAGCGGTTAATAGAACAAGAAGAAAACAAAATCAAACAATTAATTATTGAAAAGGAAGAAAAATTAGAGTTTTTTGATAAACAAAAAAAATCAATGCTGATTGATAAGAAAGATAAAGATTTTGCATCCAGTGAATCTAAGAATCTGATGATAAAATTAAAAAATATAGTGGTAAATCTTCAAGAAAACGTTCATAAGTATAATTCTGGTGAAGTAGAAAAAAAATTAGAAGACATAAATATTTTATTGGATAAAATGATAAATATTTCTAAACAAATAGACGATACATTATTTTTTGAGCAAAACAAATTGCCTGAAATAGAAGAAGAAAAGATAATTCTCGCCGGCCTCCAAAAAGATAAAGAACAAAAAGATAAAGAACAAAAATTGCTTTTAGCGGATTTAGATACTATTTTACGGGAAAAAGAAAATCTGGATAAAGAAATTTTAAATAATGAAAATATGCTTGGAGAATTAAGACAGGAATTTTCTAAATATGAAATAAAAGGAAAAGAAATAGAAGAAAATATAAAGTCCATAGAGGAAAATTTAGAAGGAAAGAAAAATCTTCATAAATCCTTGCAGGAAGAAATGATTTTATTAAAAACAGAAGTTTCCAGGAATATTGAACGGCTGGAAAATTTAAAAAAAGACATAAAAAGATTTAAAACAGAAGAAACTCTATTGGGAAATCAAATTAAAAACAAAAAAAACGAATTGGAATATTTTGATAAACGAAAAAAAGAATTGGAAGGAACTAAAGTAGTAGAAGACGGAAAAATAGAGCAATTTTACAAAGAAAAAGATTTATTGAGTGAGAAACTAAAGAATATTCAATCCGCAAAGTTTGAAATTACTCAACATTTAAAAAAAGAAGAGGAAGATTTAAAGCTGATTAGAGGTGCTTTAAATAAGAACCGGGAACAGGCACATCAGGTTGAATTACAGGTTATGCGTATTCAAATGGAAATCGGAACAATAGAAGATAAATTTAAAAAAGAATATAATTTAAGTAGAGACGAGGCAAACATTTATTGTCCGGAGACAGAAATTCCGGAATCCGAAATTGAAAATTTAAAACGTAAAGTAGAATCCCTGGGCATAGTAAATCTGGCTGCACCGGAAGAACACAACCGTTTACAGGAAAGATGGAATTTTTTAAATAAACAGCAAGAGGATCTGTTGAAAGCAAAAGAAGATTTACATCAGGTAATAAACAAAGTCGATGCTACTACAAAAAATACTTTTAGGGATGTTTTTGAAAAAATTCGTGGACACTTTAAAGAAGTGTTTAAGAATTTATTTGAAGGGGGACAGGCTGATTTACTCTTGACCAACGAAAATGATATTTTAGAATCGGGAATAGACATTGTTGTACAACCTCCGGGTAAAAAGCTGCAAAACCTTTCACTTTTATCAGGAGGCGAAAAGGCATTAACCGCAATTGCCCTTTTATTTGCTTTTTATCTGGTAAAACCTTCTCCTTTTTGTGTTTTTGATGAAGTAGATGCTCCTCTGGATGACGCTAATTTAGTCCGTTTTATTCATTTACTGAAAGATTTTTCCTCGCAAACTCAATTTAGCATAATTACTCATAATAAGAAAACAATGGAAGTGGCTGATGTTTTGTACGGTATTACTATGGAAGAATTTGGTGTTTCTAAATTTATTTCTGTCAAACTTCGTCAGGAAGAAAAATTGGTTACCGCTTAAATATTTTTTTATGAATCTTCTATCCCTTATAACTTTTGCGCAGCAAGAAACTCGAGACCCTTCGGCTACAAATGTTTTTCAACACCTGACAAAAGCTCTAAGTTTTATTGAATTAAATAAAGCTAAAATCAGTCATTACTTTTCATTCCGGCACTACTCTTTGTCTTTATTTGCTTGACTTTTGAAGAAAATATTTATATTATTAAAAAAATTTTGTTTCAGGAAAATGAAATGAAAAAAGAAAAAGTAGACTGGATTAAACTTAAAATGGTTCCTGAAATAGGGCCTGTTTCTTTTCGAAAACTGATGAAGCATTTTTTTTCTCCGGCCAATGTTATATCATCTTCTTTAAGTGAATTAGAAACTGTTGAAGGAATAGGCAAAAAAAAGGCAAAACTTATTTGGGATAATTTAAAAAATCTTAATATTGAAGCCGAATTAAAATTAATTGAGAAACATAGAATAAAAATAGTCACTTTCGATGACAGTGATTATCCTGTTAATTTGAAATCAATTTATGACCCTCCTTTTCTTTTTTATATGAAAGGGGAGTTTTTATTTAAAGATGATCTTTCTATTGCAATTGTAGGATCTCGCAAGGCAACGCCTTATGGAAAAATGGTTGCTGAAAAAATAGGCCGTGATTTAGCCGCAATGGGAATAACGGTAATAAGCGGCTTAGCCCGGGGAATTGATACCTATGCTCATAAAGGAGCTCTTGCGGGAGGGGGAAGAACCATTGCCGTGTTAGGAAATGGATTATCAATGATTTATCCGAAAGAAAATAAAGATTTGGGGGAAGCTGTTTCCCAACAAGGAGCAGTAGTTTCGGAGTTTTCAATGGAATCCTTGCCTGATCGTACTAATTTCCCTATTCGCAATCGAATTATCAGTGGATTAAGTTTAGGAACTATTGTTGTGGAGGCCGTAGAAAAAAGTGGAGCATTGATTACAGCAAATTTAGCTCTTCAACAGGGAAGAGAAGTTTTTGCTATACCCGGAAATATATTTAGCAAATACAGTCAGGGTGCCCACGGTTTAATCAAGGAAGGCGCCAAACTGGTTGAAAACGTTAATGATGTAATTGAAGAGATAAGGGTTTTTTCTGAAAATTTAAACATTAAAAGAAAAGAGGAATCTAACAAAACAATTCAAATGCCGATTTGCTCCTTAAATCAAAAGGAACAAAAAATTTATGATTGTGTTTTGTGGGAACCGGTACCAATTGATGAAATTGTCCAAAAATGTAATTTACCGGTTAAGGATATTTCTTCTTCTTTGATGTTAATGGAAATAAAGGGGTTAATAAAACAAGTTTCAGGCAAAATGTTTATTAGAAAGGGGATATAAATGAATAAACGTGCTAAAGAAATAAGCAGATTTCTCGAAAAAGAAACAGAAGGGATAATAGATTTTTATGAGTACCAAAATGAAGGATTTGATGAAAACGAAAAATACGAATCTGATGAAATGGAAGATGTTTTTGTTCGTGCACTTATTGGGTATATTGAACAAAGAAAAAAAACTAAAGAAAGTGGTGAGCTTTTAAATTGAGTAAATTTTTGGTTATTGTAGAATCCCCTACTAAAGCAAAGACAATCAATCGATTTTTAGGGGATAGTTATACAGTAAAAAACTCATTAGGACATGTTCGCGATTTACCTGTAAGCAAGTTAGGGGTGGACGTTAAAAATAACTTTCAGCCTACTTATCAAATTATTAAAGGTAAATCAAAGGTTATAAAAGAATTGCAAAAAATAGTCAAGAAGGTTGACAAAGTTTATATTGCTACCGATCAGGATAGAGAAGGGGAAGCAATCGGCTGGCATTTAATAGAATCCATTAGTATTCCTTCTAAAAAAATTGAGCGAATTGTTTTTCATGAGATTACTAAACAAGCAATAGAAAAGGCCATTAAAAATCCGCGGCAAATTGATATGCATTTAATAAATGCCCAACAGGCACGGCGAATTTTAGATCGTTTGGTTGGATACAAATTAAGTCCGTTACTAGCTAAAAAAATAAGAAGAGGCCTTTCTGCCGGCAGGGTTCAGTCAATTGCATTACGGTTAATTGTCGACAGAGAAAAAGAAATAGAAGCTTTTAAAGCCCAGGAATACTGGACAATAAAAGCAAATCTTAAAAAAGAAAAAGAAGAAGAAATATTCAATGCTTTATTAATTGCCAAACAGGGCAAAAAATATGAAAAATTAGGCATTGCTAGTGAAAAGCAAGCATTAGAAATCACAGAAGATCTTTCCGATGCAACTTATAAAGTCTCAAAAATCAACAAAAAAGAAAAGAAACAAAAACCTTTGCCGCCTTTTACTACCAGCACATTGCAACAGGATGCATGGCAGAAATTGTCGTTTTCCGCCAAACGCACAATGGTAATAGCACAACAACTTTATGAAGGGATTAGTCTTGGTGAGAAAGGTAATGAGGGACTAATTACTTATATGCGCACTGATTCTTTAAATGTAGCTGTTTCTGCAAGAAAAGAAGCAAATGATTATATTAGCGAAAAATACGGAAAAGAATACCTGCCTGCAAATCAACGAATTTATAAAACAAAAAGTAAAGGAGCACAAGAAGCACATGAGGCTATTCGGCCGACTTCTGTTTTTAAAGCTCCGGAGCTAATCCAAAAACATTTAGACACTAACCAATTTAAACTTTACAATTTAATCTGGCAGCGGTTTTTAGCCAGTCAAATGGCTGATGCGATATTAGATATTACCTCAATAGATATTCAGGCTAAAAAATATCTTTTTCGAGCTTCAGGGCAGGTTGTTCGTTTTAAAGGGTTTAATAGGGTATATACAGACGTTGGGAACAATAAAAAAACAACAGAAAACTTGCTGCCACTCCTCCGGCTAAATGAAGAAGTGTCTTTGTTAAAATTGCTCCCCGAACAACATTTCACATTGCCTTCTCCCAGGTATAATGAAGCCAGTTTAATCAAAACCCTTGAAAAATACGGCATAGGGAGACCATCTACATATGCTCCCACGATAAGCACAATTCTTTACCGAAATTATGTAAGATTAGACGAAAAACGTTTTTTTCCGGAAAAAATAGGAATAATGGTTAGCGATTTATTGGTTAAATATTTTCCGGATATTGTAGATATTGATTTTACTGCCCAAATGGAGACTGATTTAGATGAAATTGCTCATGGCAAGGGAGAGTGGGTCAAACTTTTGCAAAATTTCTATGAGCCTTTTGAAAAAACTTTACGCATTGCGGAAGAAAAAATCGTAAAAATAAAAGCACCCACAAAACCAACCGATAAAAAATGTAAAACTTGCGGTTCAATGATGGTTATTAAGGACGGACGTTTTGGGGAGTTTTTTGCTTGTTCCGCTTTTCCAAAATGCAAATATACTGAACCAATTTTAAAAAAAACCGGTATTAAATGTCCTCTTTGTGATGGATTTGTTATTGAACGTATCAGTCGCCGAAGAAAAGTATTTTACGGCTGTTCTAACTATCCGAAATGTCACTTTGTATCATGGGATAAACCGGTATTAGAACCCTGTCCTTTATGTGGAGCAAAATATTTAGTTGAAAAAAAATCTAAAAAAAAGAGTTATCTTAAATGTGCCAAGAAAGAATGTACCTATCAAAAGCAATTAGATTCAAACCAGGAAGTTAAATAATGATAAAAAAACATATAGAAGACTTTATTCTCCATTTACAAATAGAAAAAAATGCTTCTTCTTATACGATACAAAATTATAAAATTGACTTAAGGCAAGCTTTTAATCTCTTTGCTGAAATGAAAATTTTTGAAGCCGGGAAAATAGATCGCTTTCATATACGAAATTATTTGTCTGTTTTACAAAATAACGGATATGAAAAAACCAGCATAAAACGAAAACTTTCAGTGTTACGTTCTTTTTTTTCTTTCCTGGTTAGAGAAAGGATAGTAGATAAAAATCTATTTATTAATATAAGAAGTCCACGCATAGAAAAAAAAATTCCGGTTTTTTTAGATGAAAATGAAATAAAAACATTGCTTGAATCACCAAAAGGAACTACTCTCGTGGATTTAAGAGATAAAGCCATATTAGAAACTCTTTATGCTACGGGGATACGGGTAAGTGAATTAGTATTTTTAAATGTGCAGGATTTGGATTTTTTGGGAGAAATGATAAAAATTACCGGAAAGGGAAGAAAACAACGTTTAGTTCCTATAGGAAGTGTGGCTTTGGAAATTTTAAAGGATTATCTGTCACTCAGAGAAAAACATCTTAGTAAAAAGAAGATTTTCCATAATGCGGTTTTTATTAATGTAAGAGGTGGAAGACTTACAACCAGGAGTATTTGTCGTATAATCAATCGCTATACTAAATTAAGCGGTATAAAAAAATGCATAACTCCTCATAGTTTACGACATACTTTTGCTACTCATTTATTGAATGCCGGATGTAATTTGCGTGCAGTACAGGAAATGTTGGGACATGTTAATATATCTACTACTCAAATTTATACTCATTTATCTACAAGCAGGATAAAGAAAACTTATGAAAAAACCCATCCAAGGGCTTGAATTTAATAAAAATTATAATAAAAGGCTTAAAAAAAATGGAAAAAAAGATAAAAGATAATTCTTCGGGCACATTTCAGGAGATACATGACACAACTGTATTTTTAGAAACAGAATTAGTTTTACAGGATTCAATGTCAACAGATATTGTCATCGCTCATAAACTAAAAAAAGGGGATTTGGTTTTAGCCAAGATTGTAGATCAACGTGATATAGCTCAATATCTTGCACATTTATTAGGAAGCAAAAAGGAAGAAAAAATCGTTCCCTTAGCCATCGCTGTTGATAAAATAGAGGTAGATGAAAAAAAAGTTAAAGTATATTCTGTTTTTAGTCCTCGGGTAGTGGGTATATCTATCCTTTCTTTAGAAGACAAAGTGGAAATTGTAAAAAAAGAAAAAACGGGTTTGTTTGAAAAAATTTTAAGTTTTTTCTTTAGAAAAAAAAGTAATTAAATTAAAAATGTTACATTTTATAGTTTTATGTTGACATAAAAACAATAATTGTATTAAAATAAATACGGTTTAATTGTCAACCTATAAATAAGAATATGGGAAGGGGGGAGGGGGGAGAATGAGAGTATCAATTATTGATGACTTGTGTACGGGATGTGGGCTTTGTATTGATACATGTGCTGATTTGTTTGATATGGAAGAAAGCACAGTGATAGTAAAAATGGAAGTTGTTCCACCGGAAGATGAAGATTGTTGCAAAGAAGCTGCGGAAAATTGTCCTATGGAAGCAATAAAAATAGAAGAAGATTAATTTTTATCACTGTTTCGATAATAAAATTTAAGGACTATTATGAAAAAACGAAAAATTATTTTTTTAATTATTTGTTTATATCTTGTTTCAGTGATTCTGGGAATTATTTCTGTAATAAAGCCAATTCCTGAATCTTTGCAAGGAGTTGCTATTGTTCACATATATGGCCCGATCAGAGTTGGGGATAAGGCAAGTTCATGGCCGGGATCTTTGCGGGGATCTGATAGTATCGTTAAAAAACTGAAAGAACTTGGGGACAATAAAGCGGTAAAAGTGGTAATTTTACGAATAAATACCCCTGGAGGAAGTGTGGCAGCAGTGCAGGAGATTTATGCCGAAGTACTTAAAATTCGGGAAAAAGGTAAGAAAGTTGTTGCTTCAATGGGTGATGTTGCTGCTTCGGGTGGATACTATATTGCTTGTGCTGCGGATAAAATCATGGCTAACCCCGGAACCCTAACGGGGAGTATCGGCGTAATTATGATGATAGAAAACGTTGAAATGTTGTTTACTAAAATTGGAATAGAAACGAATGTTATTAAAAGCGGACAATATAAAGATATCGGTTCTTTTGCCCGCAAAATGACTGACGAGGAAAAAGAAATACTTCAAGGAATTATAGATAATGCTTACGGCCAATTTGTTTGTGCTATTACTAAAGGAAGAGACTTAGATAAAGATGAAGTTCTTTTATTAGCTGATGGAAGAATTTTTACCGGAGAACAAGCAAAAGCAAATGGATTAATTGATGAATTAGGAAATAAAGAAGATGCAATAAAATTAGCCGCACAATTAGCCGGGATTAAAAAGAAACCTAAAATCATATCAAGTTTTGAATCTCCGTTGGGTAATGTTTTACAAATAATGGGTAATTATAAAAATCCTTATGCTTTTTTTAATAATATGTTTCCCGAACAAAAAGTGCGGCTTGAATATATGTTGAAATAATATAATTATAAGACTTTATTTAGGAGAAAGAATATTTTAGAAACAATTTATGATTTTTTTGAAAGTCCCCATGGGACAATGGAAAAAATTATCAACTTAAAATCATCCAGGTGGTGGTTTTTTTTATTTGTTTTCATTGGTATTTTCAGTTATGTTGCCGGTTGTTCTTTCCTTTTTTTTAAAAAATTCAATATTATACAATTAATCGGTAAGTGGTTCGTTTTTTTACTTATTATTTATTTATTTTGTTTTATTAATATTGTTTTTTTTGATTTATTGGCTAAATGGTACGGGAAAGAACAGGCATTAAATGAATTTTTCGCTATATCAGGGTTTAATTTTTTACTTGCTACTTTATTAATTCCTCTTTCTTTAATTTGTAAATATCTCATTCCATTAAGATTTCCTATTTATGGTATTATACTCTTTATTTTTACATTATGGGTTTCAAAACTTCAATTCGTTGGTATAAAAAAAATTTATAATTTAAAAAATATTGAAGTATTTCTAATGCTAACAAGTTTATTTGTTATAGAAATCTTATTATTAGGTGCAAGTGTTTCTTTGTTTTTGTTAACATTTGCTGTTGCCATTCTATAAAAAAATGACATATTTTTCATTAAATAGTAAAAAACTTACCGCTTTGCTTGAGGAATGTAGTCTTTGCCCGCGACAATGTAAAGTTAATCGACTAAAAGGTGAAAAAGGGTTTTGCCAGGCAGGTAAAAATCCTGTAATTTCAAGTTTTAACCTACATTTTGGAGAAGAGCCTCCTATTTCAGGGATTAGAGGTTCGGGAACAATTTTTTTTACCCATTGCAATTTGCATTGTGTATTTTGCCAGAATTATCCAATAAGCCAATTAGGAAACGGCAAAGAAATTTCTATTGAAAAATTATCGCAAATAATGCTTAAACTACAAGAAGAGGGGGCTTGTAATATAAATTTAGTTACTCCGACACATTTTGTTCCTCAAATAATAGAAGCATATTACTTAGCAAGCAGGAAACATTTACAAATCCCGTTAGTTTATAATTGCAGTGGTTATGAATCCATAGAAACATTGAAGTTGTTAGAGGGAATAATAGATATTTATATGCCGGATTCGAAATATAGTAATAATAATATGGCCTTGAAATATTCAAATAGTTTTGACTATTGGCAGATAAATAAACTTGCTTTGAAGGAAATGTTTCGGCAAGTAGGGGAGTTGAAGTTTAATAAACAAGGAATAGCTACCAGAGGGCTATTAGTTCGCCATCTGGTTTTGCCGAAAAACATTGCCGGTTCAAAGAAAATTTTTCGTTTTATTGCCCGGGAAATTTCTTCGAACACTTATATGAGTATTATGTCTCAATATCACCCGGCACATTTATCTTATCAATTTACTGAATTATCACGTAAAATTAGTATAAAAGAATATCAAGAAGTTTTGGAAATTGCTGACAAGGAAGGACTTCATCAGGGCTGGAGACAAGAATTATAAACTTGTTTTTTTAAAAGGAGATGTCTTAATTGTGATAACGCGTAAACCTGCACATGCAGGTATGTTTTATCCAGCTGATTCTTACCAATTAAAGAAAATGATTGAAAAATACATAACTGCTTCTACCCGAAAACAAGACATTATCGGAATAGTTAGTCCGCACGCAGGATATGTTTATTCCGGCAAAGTAGCAGGAGCGGTTTATTCACAAATTAAAAGCTGTTCTGTTTTTATTATTATTGGCCCTAATCATTCTGGTAGAGGAAAAAAATCTGCAATTATGACTGAAGGCGAATGGATAATGCCTTTTGGGGGGATAAAAATTAATTCTTCTTTAGCCGAAAAAATTCTTTCGCATTCAATTTTTTTAGAAGAAGACGAAAAAGCTCATTTGTATGAGCATTCGTTAGAAGTACAATTACCTTTTATTCAACACTTAAATTCTTCATCGCAGATTGTCCCCATTTGTATGAATGATTATCGTCTCAATGTTTGTCAGGATATAGGAAAAGCAATTGCTAATTCTGTTACAAAAGAAAAAGTGATAATCATCGCCAGTAGTGATATGACGCATTATGAATCACAGGAGATAGCAGAACAAAAAGACAAACTTGCTATAGAAAAAATATTAAATATTGATCCGGAGGGATTATTGACGATTGTCGAAAAAGAAAGCATTTCAATGTGTGGATCAGGCCCTGTAGCTGCAATGCTTTATGCATGTAAAAAATTAGCTGCCCAATGCGGCCAGCTTATTCTATACCAAACCAGCGGAGAAATTACTCAGGATTATCATTCCGTTGTAGGATATGCGGGAATAATTATTAAATAAATAGAGAATATATCATGATAAAAAATATTTTTTTGAGCGGATTACCTTGTGCAGGTAAAACTTCTTTAATAAAAGAAATCGTGAAAGAATTACAGGGTAAACAAGGCGGATTTTATACTTCTGAAATTAAAGAAAAAAACAAACGTATTGGATTTAAAATTGAAAATTTTAATGGAAAAAGTGGTGTGCTTGCCCATGTTGATTTTAAGAGTCCTTATAAAATTAGCAAATACGGTATTAATTTAAAAGACCTGGATGAAATTGGCACTGATTCGGTTGTGAACGCAATGCGGGAAAGTGAATTTATTGTTGTTGATGAAATAGGGAAAATGGAATTACTTTCTCCCCAATTTAAAAAAGTTATTTGGAATGCATTAGAAACTGATAAAAAAATAATAGGAACTATTAAATTAAAACATGATTATTTTACTGCAGAAATAAAAAAAAGGAAAGATACCCGGATATTTGAGCTTACCAAAACAAATAGGGAGGAGGTTAAAAGAAAAATTTTAAAACTCCTAATAGAAAACCCATCTTAAAACTCCCAACTTTTCAAACTTCCAATTCCCAAATTTTTCAACCCATAACTCATAACTGTAGTTTCTGTCTGTTGTCTATGGATTACGGACTATCTGTTGTCTTTTACTTTGTGTCTCTGTGCCTTGATGCCTTTGTACCTGTCTTTTCCTTTTATCTGTCATCTGTGAACCGTTGTTTGCTGTCTTTGGACTATCTTTTGTCTTTTATTTTTTTATTCTGTTGTTTTCATCTGTAATCTATGGACTATGGACTTTTGTTTTTTTTTAATCTATGGACTATCGACTGCTAAAGCTGAACGACAGTCTCTCCAGTCAGTAAGGCGGGAACGAGGAAAATAAAGGCAAAATATGTTTCTCTCTAGACGCATAATTTTACCCTGTGGGCACGCAAAAAAAAATAGTCCACAGTCCACAGTCGATAATCCATAGACAACGGAATAAAGACAACAGATATATGAGTTTGAAATTTAAATTAATTAAATTGAGGTTTAAAAAAAAGCGGTTTGCAAATGCTTATTTCTGCTAAAATTTGCTAAGTCGTTCAAAACACATTTCACCTTTATTCTTTCTGTTTTGAGTTTAGTATTTTGGATTTTGAATTTGTTTAGAATTTCGGATTTCGAATTTAGTATTTATTATTTGCTTTTATCTGTTATCTCTGGACTATCGACTATGGACTGTCTTTCTATGTGCGGTTATCGGTTGACAGTTTTTTGTTTTTTATGTATAATCAAAAAAAATAATTTAATTTTTAATAAAAACCATTTTCAAATTAGCGTTTTTGCCTGTTTAAGATAAAACATAGGGATAACAATGAAACAAAACAAGTGGAAGTACGGCGTTTCTTTATTTCTACCGGAAATAAAAGAACTGCTTGCTAAAAAAAATTATGAAGAATTAAAAAAATTCCAAAAGGAAATTTATCCTATTGATCTTGCCAAAGATTGGGAAAAATTTTCTTCTTCTGAAAAATTTATTCTTTTTCATTTGCTTCCTCATGGACGAATGATTGATTTATTTGAAGAGTTGGAATTTTATCAGCAAAAAGAGTTAATAGATAATTTTCAGTCTCAGGAATTGAAGGAAGTTTTAGATGAAATGGCTTCCGATGAAAGAGCTGATTTATTTAGGGAATTATCTGAAAAAACTAAAAAGAAACTTTTTGCTGTAATGAAAAAAGAAAAAGTAGAAGATGTAAAAAAACTCCTTACTTATGAAGAAAATACTGCCGGCAGTGTAATGACAACAGAGTTCTTAGAATTAAAAAAAGATATGACTGCTCGAATAGCCCTGTTAAAACTACAGGAATTTTGTAGTCGACACAAAACAGAAGACGTATCTAATGTTTATATTACTGACGATCAACATCACTTAACAGGAAGTGTATCCTTGCAAAAATTGGTTACTGCTCCCAGCACTAATATGTTATTGAAAGATCTTATGTTCGCCGTTCAAATGGTTAAAATTAACGTTAATCAAGATCAGGAAGAAGTAGCACATCTATTTAGTAAATACGATCTTCTCTCTGCCCCGGTAGTAGGAGATGAAAATCAATTGTTAGGAGTTATTTCCATAGACGATGTTGTTGATGTCATGGAAGAAGAAACGTCTGAAGACATCTATGGAATGGGGAAAATCAGTAGTGTACACGATGCAGTACAAATAAATTATGGCCGTGCTTCAGTTTTCGTCCTGGCAAAAAACAGGCTTATTTGGTTGTTTATACTTTTATTAATTGAAATTTTTATTTCCGGGCGATTAATCAAGAATTATTCGCATATGATCGAAACACTGATTATACTTACTTGTTTTATTCCTATGTTAATGGATACAGGAGGAAACGCCGGTTCTCAATCACTAACAATGGTAGTTAGAGGACTGGCTACCGGGGAAATCAGATTGGACCAAGTGTGGAAAATTGTATGGAAAGAAATTCTTGCCGGACTATCTGTGGGATTATTAATAGGCCTGACAGGAACGATTGTTGTTTTTCTATTATATGGATTTAGTTTACGTTTGGGAATGTTAGTGGGATTATCATTATTAGTAGTAATTACTATTTCTACGGTAACCGGAGCTTTCTTGCCCTTACTATGTAAACGGTTAGGTCTTGATCCGGCAGTATCTGCAAGTCCTTTTATCACCACGGTAGTAGACGCAACTACTATTGTTGTTTATTTTGAAATAGCCCATTATTTATTTTTTTAAAATTATTTTATTTTCAGTTGACATTTAGATTTAATGTTTCTATGATAAGAGAGGAAAGGGAGATAATAAAAAGAGTTAATTTTTTTAAAGAGAGGTTTTATTTTGAAACAGGGAACGAGTATTTTAGTAATAGATGATATGGATGTTATGCGGAACCTATTCATGGATATTTTAACAGAAGCGGGGTATAAAGTGACAGTTGCTTCTACAGGAAAAGAGGGAATTGATCATGCGAAAAAGAACATTTTTGATCTGATAATAACCGATTTAAAAATGCCTGATATTGATGGACTCCAAATTATTGAGGCAATTAAAAGAAATGATCCGGAAGTAATGAGTATTATAATTACTGCTTATGCTTCGGTAAAAACAGCACAAGATGCATTAAGAAAAGGAATATTTGATTATATAACCAAACCATTTGAATCAAAAAACCTTCTTTTTATAGTGGATAGAGCAATAAAATCTAAAAAATTAAAGCGGGCTAATCAGCAATTAATGAAAAATCTTATAGATCAAAAAGTTAAATTGCAAGAAGAGGTAGAAGATCTTTCAATTTTATATAAAATAAAACAGGAAATTAGTTCAACATTAGAATTAAATACAATATTTGAAATTATTGTCAATCGAGCAGCAGATCTTGTCGATGCAGAAATATGTGCAATTCTTTTAATTAATCCTGAATCCAAAGAATTATTTATTCAATGGGCACATGGGCTAAACAAGGAATATATAGAATCTACTAAAGTGCCAATCAATGAAGGAATTTCAGGGTGGATTGCCGTAAATAACAAAGCAGTTATTATAGAAGACCTGGAAAAAGATTCTCGCTTTAACAAGAGAACCCATGAAAATTACTATGCAAATTCATTTATTGGTGTTCCTTTAATTCTTAAAGGCGAAGTAATTGGTGTAATTAATACTAATGCTAAAAGGTTAAAAAACACTTTTAATAATCATGATTTAGGTCTTTTGTCCGGAGTGGCAATGGAAGCTGCTATTGCTATAGAACATGCTGCACAATATAAAGACCTTCAAAACAGATATTTAAAAAGCATTGCGGTTTTGGCTAAAGCTCTTGACGTTAAAACGAAATGGACATATAATCACTCAAAAAATGTCTCCGAATATGCAGTTGCTATCGCTAAAAAACTTGGTCTTTCCAGAAAACATATTGAAGCGATTAAACAGGCGGGAAAGTTACATGATTTAGGGAAAGTCATTATCGCCGATGAAATTCTCAATAAAAAAGGAAAATTAACCGAAGAAGAAAGAAATAAAGTAAGGGAACATGTTCAGGTAAGTGCGGAAATATTAAAGCCCTTAGGTTTTATGGAAGATGTTAGTAAAATTATAATGCAACATCATGAATATTATGGGGGAGGGGGATATCCGTTAGGTATTCAGAAAAGAGAAATCACCATAGGTGCACGAATAATAGCGGTTGTTGATGCTTTTGATGCAATAATTTCAGAAAGGCCTTATCGCAAAAAAGCTTCTATTGATGAAGCGATTAAGGAATTGGAAAAATTTAGCGGAGTGCAATTTGACCCAAAAATTGTAAGAACATTAATCAAATTAATAAAAGAAAAGCCGGAATTATTTAAAAGATAAGATTTTAAATTAAAAACGGGATATCAGTAAAACATGGTTGTTCCTGTTTTTTTTGGCAAATAGAGATTTTATAAAATGATTCAACCTTTAATTGCAATAATTGGTCCAACTGCTTCAGGAAAAACAGAATTTGCTATATCCCTTGCAAAACAAATCAACGGAGAAATTATTTCCGCTGATTCCATTCAAGTATATAAATACATGAATATCGGAACCTCCAAACCGAACGGAAAATGGTTAATAGTTGATAAAAAACGTCTTTTTGTGGTTGATGGAATTCCTCATTATATGATTGACGTGATAAGACCCGACCTGGAATTTAATGTGGGAAAATATCAGACTAAAGTAACCGGGATTATCGAAAAAATTCATAAAAAGGGTAAAATTTCTCTTTTAGTAGGAGGAACAGGATTATACATTAAAGCAATAATTAAAGGTTTATGTTCCGCTCCTTCCGGTAATCAAAAAATAAGAGGGAACTTAAAAAAAGAAGCAACAGAAAAAGGAACTGAATATCTTTACAAGCGTTTAAAAAAAATAGATTCCCAGTCAGCATCGCGAATTCATCCCAATAATTTACAGAGAATTATTCGTGCTTTAGAGGTTTATCAAATTACAGGGACACCTTTTTCACAAATACAGCAATCCACTCCATCTTCCAATTATAAAACAATAATGTTCGGTCTAAACTGGAATAGGGAAACGCTTTATAGGAAAATCAATCAAAGAGTGGAAAAAATGTTTGAAAAAGGGTTGGTACAGGAGGTTGCAGGGTTATTAAATAAAGGTTACAATCGAAATTTGCCTTCAATGCAAGGGTTAGGATACCAACAGGTATTTGATTATCTGGAGAAAAAAACTGATTTAGAAAAAACAATATCCTTAGTAAAGCGTGATACTCGAAGATATGCGAAACGACAAATAACCTGGTTTAATAAAGACAAAGACATCCAATGGATAGGGTTGAAAGAAGATGTCGATATACAAACAAGTATAAAAAAAGTGTATTTACTGATAAAAAAATCATTATTAACAAAACACTAAGATAACAAATTTATAAATGGTTAAAGAAAGAGTAATACTAATAGGTGTTTTATTGCCTCATAAAAAACAATCTTTCGTAGAAGATTGTCTGAAAGAACTATCCAGTTTATGTGCTACCGCCGGGGCAGAAGTGGTAAATTGGTATATACAAAAAAGAAGAGAAATTAATTCTGCGTATTTTATTGGTAAAGGGAAAATACTTCAGATACAAAAAGAAAACATAATTAACGGAAAAATAAATACCATTGTTTTCGATGATGAGCTTTCCCCTGCACAACAAAGAAATCTGGAAGAAATTACCGGTATAAAAATTATAGACCGTACCCGGTTAATTTTAGATATTTTTGCGAAAAGGGCACATAGTAAAGAAGGCAAATTACAGGTAGAATTAGCCCAACTAATTTATTTGCTTCCCCGATTGGCCGGAAAAGGCACTGCTTTATCTCAACAGGCAGGAGGGATTGGAACAAAAGGCCCTGGGGAAAAAAAGTTAGAAATAGATAAAAGACGGATAAAAACCCGTCTCTTTGTTTTAAAAAAAGAAATAAAAAAAATAAAAAAACATCGAACAATTCAAAGGGAAAGAAGAAAACAAATTCCATTACCAATGGTTACTTTAATTGGTTATACCAATACCGGTAAATCTACATTATTTAATAATTTAACTAATGCATCAAGTTTTGTTGAAAATAAACTATTTGCTACTTTAGATCCAACTATTCGACAAATAATTTTACCGAATGGACAAAAAGCTCTTTTATCCGATACAGTGGGATTTATTCGTAAACTTCCGCATCAATTAATAACTGCTTTTCGGGCTACCCTGGAAGAGGTATCGCAAGCAGATATTCTTTTACACATTATAGATTCGAGCCATAAAGAAAGACAAGAACAAATTAAGGCTACTTATCAAGTATTAAATGAATTGGGGGTAAAAAACAGAGAAATAATAAAGGTATATAATAAAACAGACCTTCTTTCTGCAACAGAAAGGCAAAAAGACTTAAATAGAGAAAAAGGAGTTTTTATTTCTGCTTTAAAAAATGAAGGAATTCAGTTTCTTTTAAATACAATATCGAATTTGCTGGAAAGAGAATTGGTAAAAGTAACAATGGTTATTCCTTCTTATAAAAATAGTATCATTTCAAAAATTTTTGAAAAAGGTATAGTGTTAAGAAAAAAATATAACGAAGATAAACTTGCTTTAGAAATAAAGCTACCTAAAAAATATGCTGAAAAGTTTAAAGAATATATAGTTAAAAAGGACAGTTGAAAAACAAAAGACAGTCCATAGTCCACAGTCCATAGTCCATAGTCCATAGTCCATAGTCCATAGTCCATAGTCCATAGTCCATAGACAAAAGATAAAAGATAAAAGACTGTAAATGGCAAATGGCGAATAGCATTAATACTTAGTTGTAAGTAGTCAAATATAATATGACAACGTATGATGCAAACGAAGTGAACATATTTCTGTCTGTCACACAGTATTTAGGAGTCAGGGGGTTGAAACGAGGAACATAAAGGCAAAATATATTTTTCTCTAGACGCATAATTATACCTTTTAGGCACGCAAAAACACGCTATTTATAAAATGTAGGGGCGAACCTTGGTCGCCCAAAAGACTCAAAGGGTGGGCAAGCCCACCCCTACGCGAAAAATTTGTTATATCGTTCAAAACATATAAAACCAATGCACCGTCTTTTAACTCTGTGCCTTGATGCCTTTGTGCCTGTCTTTATCTTTTGTTTTGAATTTGTTTTTTTGAATTTTGAATTTATTTAGGATTTTGATATTAGGATTTCGGATTTGTCTGTTTGAGTTTATGACAATTGTGCAAAGAGGGATTTGATAAGTGAAAAAAAAAGAAAAAAATGTAAAATCATTACCGGTTGTAGCCATAATTGGAAGGCCGAACGTGGGAAAATCGGCCTTATTTAATCGGTTAATCGGAAAAAGAAAGGCTTTGACCTGTGATTATGCCGGCTTTAGCAGAGACAGAAATTATGATACTTGTTCATGGGGGGAAAAAGAATTTTCGATTATTGATACCGGTGGTTGGGAATTAAATTCCAAAGAACAAATTTGGCAACTTGTGCGTTACCAAGTGGACTTAGCTATTAATGAAGCAGATTTGATTTTATTTATGGTTGATGGAAAAGAAGGGTTACATCCTAAAGATAAAGACCTTTTCAATTTTATTAGAAAACACGGGAAAAAAACAATTTTGGTAGTAAACAAAACTGATTCGGAAAAAGAAGAGGCAAATGCTTATCAATTCTATCAGTTGAATAGTGAATTAATTACAATTTCTTCTATACACGGTTTAAATATAAATACATTACTGGATAAAGTTTGTTCTCTTTTATCTTTTTCATCTTCCATTTCTTCGGTAACATCCGAAGAATTAAAAATTGCCATTGTAGGCAAACCTAATGTGGGAAAATCATCATTGGTAAATGCTTTATTAGGAGAAAAGAGAGTAATTGTTCATTCTATACCAGGAACAACCAGAGATTCCATAGATACCATTTTTAATAATGGAGAAAAAACTTTTCGGCTTATTGATACAGCCGGCATTAGAAGAAGGAAAAAAACCAAGGAAGTTTATGAAAAATTGAGTGTTCTTCATGCCCAAAAAAATATTCAAAGAGCTGACATCTGCTTGTTGGTTTTGGAATCGTTTTCTTTTTCGGATCAGGATGTAAAAATTGCCAGCATGATTGACGAAGGAAAAAGTGCTTGTGTTATTGTTATCAATAAAAAGGACTTAATAAAAAAAGGAATGGAAGAAAAAAAGACTATTCTACGGAAAATTAAAGAAAAATTATATTTTTTAGATTATGCGCCGGTTTTGTTTATTTCTGCCAAAAATAAAGCAGGTTTAAAAAAAATGTTAAAAACAATAGAAAGGGTAGTTGTTGAATTCAATAAAAACACAAAAAAAAAGGAAGTGGAAAAACTTGTTCTTTCTGCATATCTTAATCATTTACCTCCTCTTACAAAAGGAAAACGGACAAAAATATATAGAGCACAACAAGTTAAAATATCACCTCCTTTATTTTGTGTTTGGATAAAAGGGCCTCTTCCTAATATAGCTTATAGACGTTATTTAAAAAATGTAATTCGACAAAAATTTAAGTTTATAGGAAGCCCTTTAAACTTGATTTTCAGGAAAACAAAATAATTTAATCACTATTTTGCAGAAGCTAAAAAATGAACGATGGATAAAATTATCTTGATTTTTGATGATTTTAATGTATAATTAGAGTAAGTATAAGTAAAAAATTAAAGGTGCTATCCGGAGGAAAATATTTTTATATATTTTTTATTGATTTTATTCTTAAGTTATGTATTCGGTTCTTTTCCTACTGCATACCTAATGGGAAAATGGATAAAAGGGATAGATATCCGCCAACATGGCAGCGGAAATGTAGGATTTACTAATTTATATCGGGTAACTGGTTTAAACCCCGCAATAATTGTGCTTTTAGCAGACATTTTAAAGGGCTTGATTCCTGTACTCGCAGGATTTTATTTATTTGGGGTTTCTCCCAGAGCCAGAATTATCGCAATTTTTTTGGGTATGGCAACCATTATAGGGCATAATTGGAGCATTTTTTTAAAAGGGAAGGGTGGAAAGGGTGTAGCTACTTCTGCCGGGGTTTTTTTAGCACTGATTCCGGTACCCACAGTACTTGCATTTATTATATTCGGAGGAATAGTTTTTTTTACTCATTATATATCTTTAGGTTCAATTATCGGAAGTATTTTTTTACCACTTATTGCTTATTTGAACAACGAACCAAAAGAAACGATTGTCTTTGCTATTATCACAGCTGTTTTAATTATTATTAAACATAGATCTAATGTAAAAAGATTATTCAATAGAAACGAAAACAAATTTTATTTATCCAAAAAAATGAAAAATGAATAGAAAAATATCTGTTTTAGGTGCAGGTTCATGGGGTACAACGTTAGCAATCCTTTTATTTAAAAAAGGATTTAATGTTACACTATGGGAATTTGATAAAACCCAGGCGCAATTACTGGATCAAAAACGCGTTTTGAGTTTTTTACCCCAAACAATAATTCCGAAAGAGATTTTAATAACTGCTAATATAGAAATTGCTTGCCAGGAAGCAAAAGTTATTGTTTTTGCAATTCCTTCTCACTTTATGAGAGATGTAGCTAAAAAAGTAGCTAATTCAAAAAGAAACGAAAAATATATTGCGGTTAGTGTTGCAAAGGGTTTTGATAGAAAATCACTTAAAAGGATGTCTGAGGTATTGGAAGAAGAATTAATAACTAATTCACAACCGGAAATTGCTGTTTTATCCGGTCCCAGCCATGCAGAAGAAGTAAGCAAAGGTATTCCCACTGCAATAGTAATTGCGAGTAAAAACATAGGTACATCTAAATTATTACAAACTGTTTTTATGACTCCGTTGTTTCGTGTTTATACCAGTGAAGACATAGTCGGAGTAGAAATAGGGGGCAGTTTAAAAAATGTTATTGCCCTGGCTTGTGGAATAAGTGACGGATTAGGGTTAGGAGATAATACAAAAGCAGCTTTGATGACTCGTGGTTTGGCAGAGATAGGACGCTTAGGAATAAAAATGGGAGCTAACCCATTTACTTTTTCAGGTCTTTCCGGAATGGGCGATTTAATAGCTACCTGTATGAGCAGACATAGTCGCAACCGTAATTTAGGTGAAAAAATAGGGCAGGGAAAATCTTTGAAAACAGCTTTAAAAGAAATAATAATGGTGGCTGAGGGAATACCCACTACCAGATGTGCTTATAAATTAGCTAAAAAACTTGATATTTCTCTACCCATAACCAAAGAGGTCTATCAGGTTTTGTTCGAAAATAAAGAGCCTCAAATAGCCATTAAAAATTTAATGGAAAGAAAGCCGAAAGGCGAGATATAAACATTAGATAATATAGAAAGAGAATAAAAATGTGTCAACTTTGTAAAAAACAAAGTCAAAAACTGGTTTTCTGTCCTTTATTAGGGGGAAAATTAATTTGTTTAAAATGTTGTTTTTCCATATCTACCGGAGATCCTCAAATGCTTAAAAAAATAAAATCTCAAACGAAACTTCTCAAACACGTCGTCCTCAAAAAATGCTTGATTTGCATTGAAAAAACCGGTACTTTAATAGAAGTTGAAAAATAATTTATTCCTATCTTTTTACTTTTCTTAACAAAAAATACAGTTTTTTTTTGGAAAATACATAGATTTTTTTAAACTCACCTTGTTAATTCCTTGTGTCATTCTAAACGGCTCTTTCGTAAATATGACAAGAGGATGTCGTTCGTTTAAACCGAAAAAACAAACTTATCAGTGTTAAATCTACTTATTACTTTATTTTTTAAGCAATCCTCACAAAACATTAAAGCAATATATTAAAGATAAAACGGAAACTCTTTGAGTGCTTAAGAATATATCGTTTATTTAATAATTTACTTTAACTGGTTGTTTGTATTAATTCAACATAGAAAGTTAACATAAGATATATTATAGGACATTGTTTAAGACAAAATTTTTCTTTAATACCTTCCCCCTCTGTCATTGTCCGGCTTGACCGGACAATCCAATAGTTGCAGAGTTTACATGGTAGCCGACGGCTTCAGCCGGCGAATTTCTTTGCTGTTGGTTTCTGTTTTCCAGTTTTTTAGCGGACAGATTTGAAGTGTATACGAATTGTAGTTGCAGAATTTACTCTGCTTAAATTACGATGGATTCAAAACATTTTTTTTGGACAGGCTTTGAAAATTAGCTAATCAAATTGAGGACTCTTTTCTCATTGTCATTGCCCGACTCGATCAGGCTATCCAATTCTTTAAACTCAAGATCATAATGAAATGGTTGATAATCCAGGTACATTACCCCATTCCCCCCTATAGAAAAAATGGCTTAAATTGAATCGCATAAAGTGGTTTTTTCTCTTATTTCACTATACTCACTTTCCCTGTTTTTTTCCCTTCCGGAAATATAATAGTGTAAATATATATCCCACTTGGCATATCTGATATATCCCATTCCTGACTACTACCATTATTAACAGCATTATACCCTATTGTCTTTACTAATTTTCCTGATATTGTGTATATTTTTATTGTTGATTCTCCCGGTAAATTACCAAAACTTATCCTTTCACTATAGCTTTTTCCCTTTATATATGGATTGGGATAAACTACTACCTCCCCCGTTCCTTTGTTGATGAATATATGATTTTCGCTTAGCCCAAAATTATTGTTATTATCTCTACTTCTTACCCTAAAACGATATATACTCCCCGGTTTAAGTTCGGTTAATTGTTGACTATGAATAAGTACGAATTCTGTGCTTTCTATGGTTAAAGATCCATAATTTGTTGTCTTTCCATATTCCACCTGATCTGTAGCTGGTTCATCTGTCGTCCAACTAATAACTACTGTTGTCTCAGTTACATTTGATATCTTTACATTTGATATTACCGGTCCAAATGTATCTGGTATCTGTTTTATGGTGATATTATTTGATATTGTCCATTGAGAGTTATTAAAACTAATTTTTCCATTAGTATTTGCTTGGCAAGTTGTAAGCGTAACGCTGTCTTTAGCTATTTCGTAATAAGACCAGAGTGTTAATCCAAATACATTAAAATCCATTTTATTCCCGTTGATAGTACTTACATTTATATCTATCAAAATCTCTTCTTGTGGGAGTGATGTATTGAATTTATTTACGGTTATAGTAGCTGAATCCGATATAGGTACTGCGGTCATGTCATAAGTAGTGAATGTAACCACCTCATTAATCATCAGATAGCTGCTTTTATCGGGATAGTACAGAGGGATATCACCACCATCTTCGCTGAACACTCTACTGTCTGTAAATCTGACTTCCGCTTGTGCATTTTTAGCCCTAATTCTTGTTGTTTTATCTGGCAGATCCTCAACAATTACTGTATCAAGATTATCCCACACCCATATCTGGTAACTATCTGGATATTTAGGATTTACAAACTTGTTGCCTTTTATAATAGCGTTCTTTGTATCTGCCATCAGCAAGTTAACTGTCTCTCCTTGAGGTTCTATGAAAGTGTTATCAATGAATTGTATATTTTCTAAAGCGCCATCCCAATCACTAAAGAATCCACTATAATTCTTATCTCTATATATCACATTATTTTTGACTATAACATCTTTTATATAATGTGGCGGTCCAATAGGTCCACCATAAATTCCTCTTGAAGGGTCGTTGATCATAATTCCATTGCTGGTTCCTGTATTGTTCACCCACAGGTGTTCAATTACAGAATCATTGGTAGAATAGGCAAGACGGACAGCGCCTCCGCCATCGGTATTATAAACTTTCCCATCATGAATATGAATGCGGTTACACCGTCTAAAGTCAATACCTCTTGAGTTTACGTTTCCAATATCAAAATCAAAAACTTCTACATCATCACAATAGGACCCATATAATGCGGGATCATTTGAAGCGTCCTGAAGCGCAATCTCGTACATATTAAAATTGGAAATAGAAACATTAGAAACTCGTCTATTGTTATCTGATTTATCACCTATTAAACGGAATCCATATCTATTCGTATTTTCGATTGTGAAATCACTTAAAACTAAATTTTTCATGCCATTCTCGAAGTATATACCATCTTCATAATTGCGAATATGGATACCGGAAATGTCTATGTATGATTTGTCAGTGGCATATATCCCAATTCCTGTTTTATCCTCCCCGTCCAATGTCCATTTTTTAGAACTATCATACGCTTTCATTATAATAGGATTGCTTACTGTTCCGGAATGAGCAAAGACCACATGCTCATTATTCCATGTACCCTCAAGAATATTAACCGTATCCCCGGCAACTGCCTGCTGGGCGGCATAGAAAGGATGTTTCCATGGTCCGTTATCTTCGCCGGTATGGGTCGGAGATTTGCCGTCCCAGGTATCATTTCCCAGCGTAGAAACATAATAATCGGTTGCATTTACCATACCTACTCCGCAAAACATCAGTATAAAACCGACAACTATATCCACTAAAACCGGGTAGCTGCAAAAAACCTTTTTCGCTCCCGTCTCTTCCTTAAGCCTGTTCATTTTACTCTCCTCCTTTTAACCTGCGTATTGTCAAAAGTTTTTAAGCTCAACTCTTAAAAAGCTAATCTGTTTAGACCTTTTCCGCTTTTTCGCTTGCCTCCTCCCCCTATGCGTGGCCACTCTTTTCTTCCCCTCCCTGCTTGACGGGAGGGGATTGAGGGGAGGGTGATCATAATAGTTTTTCTCTTATCGTCTCCAGTACCCCAGCCAAATTCTTGAATATTTCTCTATCCCAAACACGGATTACTTTATATCTTTGCTCCTTCAGCCATTTATCCCGAATTTGATCTTTTGCCTCTTGATCCATATGCTGCCCGCCCTCGAGCTCTATAATCACCCTTTTTTCAAAGCAAATAAGATCAACTATATATGCTCCTAGCGGTTGCTGACGTCTCCACTTCCTGTCTTCCAGCCGTTTGGCACGCAACCGGCTCCATAGCTTTCTTTCTGCGTCGGTTTGATTTTTCCTCAGTTTCACTGCCAAGGGAGTCAAATTCACTGATCCTGAAAGCCCCCTCCCCTGCCCCTCCCACCCAAATCGTGGGGAGGGGAATTTCTTTCATACTTTCATCCGTTTTTTCATAGAACTTTTGACACTACCTCAACCTGAGTATTGTCAAAAGTTTTTCCCAGGTTTAGATTACTTCACAATACTCACCTTCCCGGTTTCTTTACCAGCTTTAGAAATAACGCTGTAAATATATACCCCGCCGGCTATGCCCGATACATCCCATTCTTCCAAGCCACCGTCTGCGGCAGCGTTATGTTTTATGGTTTTGACTAATTTTCCGGATACAGTGTATATCCTCAGCACTGATTCTCCCGGCAAATTATTAAATACTATCTTCACAGCGTTTCCTTTTCCTCCAATATACGGATTTGGATATACCATAACCGCCTTGGAGGACCCAATGCAAACCAATTGGAAATCCAGGGTAGTGGTTTCGCCGGCAGTTACTACTGTAGGTTTAGTTTGCGGAACATAATCGTTCTTTGACGCGGTTACGGAATAATTCCCAGGGGACAGAGTCAGGCTGTATCCTCCCAGCGGGTTGGTTGTGCTTGCATAACCCTTAGTTGACACAGTTACTCCGGAAAGCGGCTCATTTGCATTATCCCTGGCCGTGCCGGAAATAATGCCTGTGGTTATCACTTTTTTCTTAGAATCTGATAAAACCTCCTCAGCGCTTAAATCGCGGCTGTAGATCCTCACTTCGTCAATTATTCCCTTGCAATATCTGTTTAATTCAGGTTCTTCCAGTCCCTTGGAATTCCATACCCCAATATGCAAAGGACGGCCGGATGGATGAATTGCAGACGGCCCGGCAGCAGCGGCGTCCGGATAACCATTGATATATACACTCATATTGGCCCCGTCACTGACAAAGGCCAAATGTGTCCATTCATTGGAAACCGCCAAAGTGTTGGAGTCTAACCAAACAGAATTACTTCCATCTCCCTGGGGATCCAATCCGAACTGGAATTCACCGGCATTAGCTCCACTTTGTGCCATAACGGCAAACGCACGCTCGCCTATTTGAGGACTAACGGTTTTATCATAATACCAGTTATCAATAATTGTCCCCCTCTGCGAAAAGTCTGTTTTTATCCAGAGCATTATGGTTATTTTAGATGTAATTGAATTCAAGCTTGAAGATGAAGGGATTTCCAGGTAATCGTTATTGCCGTCAAAATTTAATCCTTTGCCTAATTTGCCGTCCACCCAATTTGCCGCAGAGTTCATATTTATC
Organism: Clostridia bacterium; assembly: GCA_030595925.1. Taxonomy (GTDB): domain Bacteria; phylum CBDUZB01; class JAGLHV01; order JAGLHV01; family JAGLHV01; genus JAGLHV01. The sequence goes on from JAUVLC010000023.1 coordinate 27,954, forward strand.
AAGGTTGCATTATTGTTATTTCCTGACGAGTCTATTGCAATTGTTCCATCCCCTTCATCGAAATGCCATTGGGCAATAAGCTCCATCTCTTCTTTGGTTCTCCCGCCTGGGCAATTGGAAATACCGGACCATAGAGGAACTTCATCCGCGGTTTTTAATGCAAAATAATAAGGAGTATTTGGATCAAGCCCCATTACGGCAAAGGTTTCCGCGCTGCCCGCAGTTTGCGGCGTGGGTTCATCGCTGCATTTTACGGCCGATGTCCAATTACCGGCGTTAATTGCAGAAGTGGAATAACGGATATCATATTGAGAAGCTGTGCCGGTTTTATCGTCATCCCCAGGGGCGGTCCAGGTAAGAGTGATTGTATTTGAAGTCGGACTGCCGGCAGCTAAATTAGTCACTGCTGCCGGCGGCGTAGTATCAGATACCGCTTGAGTTAACTGGAAATTTACTGTTGTAGTGTTACCTTCCTCAACTTCCACATTTTCCACTGAAGCGGATTCGTAACCCGCGGCTGAAGCGGTCACTGTGTAATCATTGCCAACGACGACATTTGATAAGCTATATTTTCCGGAAACGTTTGTGGTATCTGAGTATCCATCAGCGCTTACCGCTGCGCCTTGAATCGACGGGCCGGCAGCCCTTGTAACCGTACCCGCGATGGTTCCTCTGGGAGGCGGCACAGAAGATTCTTCTATGGTGAAAGTCTGTGCCGCAGGCCACGCTGAGTTGCCGAACTGGATATAGCCGGAAGCATTTGCCTGTTTGGTGGTAAAATCAGCGCCTTCTCTTTTTATAATATAATAGTATCCGAATTTGAGGTCTCCCACAGTAAAAGCCACATTGTTTCCATTATTTGTGCCGGCCACAAACTCCACCAATATTTGTCCTTGTGGAAGAGATGTATCAAATTTACTAACTGTTACCGTAGCTGAAGCAGACGCAGGAACTGCGGTCATATCATAAGTGGTGATCGTAACTACATCATTAATAAGCAAATAACTGCTTTTAGCAGGATAGTAATGCGGAGTACTACTACCATCTTCGCCAAATACCTTTCCATCTGTAAACCTGACCTCTGCGTCTTCAGCAGAAATCTTGCTTCATTCGTATTTATTGTGGAATAATAGCATAAAGAAAGAGTAAAACACATTGTAAATAAAGAAGAATAGAGAAAAAAGCAGGGAAATTTAAGAGGTAAATAAAAAAGCATTGATTACCAACAAAAACTTGGTATAG
>JAUVLC010000105.1 GCA_030595925.1 Clostridia bacterium
AATACTGTATTCAGTCGTTCCTCTTCCTTCAAAAATTAAAGCAATAATTTTCCCAAGAGAAATACCGGTCGAACCGACACAAAGAGAAAAAATACTTATACTCACAAGGCCTGCACACAAAATAATTATCCATCCCATCCAGTTGTATAATTTCTTATCCACAGCATTGAAAAATTTACTTTTAAAATTCCCAATTAAATTCATTTTGTTTTCCTTTTATTAATTCCGGATTCAGTATTTCTGCTATTTCTTTTAAGGTCTCTACAAAACTTAGCGGCGTGGGACTACAAAGAGCATACGAATTAATAATATAAATTCTATTATTCATTACTGCGTTTATCGTTTTATATTTTTGCCAAATTCCTTTCTCCTCTTCTCCGATAATTCCCATAGTTGCAATAATAATTACCTCGGGATTGTCATTGAGCACTTTTTCCCGGCTGTAAAACCCTGATTTTACCCTGCCCGCAACATTTATTCCTCCGGCAAGGTTGATAAAATCATGTACAAAAGAATCCTTATTTACCGTAAATAAGGGATTGGCTCCTACCTGAACAAAAACCATCCTTTTAGGGAAATATTTAACTGCCTTTTTTATTATTTCCACTTCATTTCGGGCAACAATCACTATTTCTTCCGCTTTTTGTTTTCTTCCAACAATTTCCCCTAATTGCAAAAACTGTATATTGAGCTGGTTAAAATCCTTAGCTAAAGAAAAACGAATTACCCTTATTCCGAGTTTTTTTAATTTTTTAGTATATCTAAAGTCGGTTAAAGGCGTTGCCAAAACTAAATCAGGATTAAGGCTTACTACCTTTTCTAAATTAATCTCTATTACCGTTCCCACCTTTTCTTTATTCTCTGCCTCCTTTGGCCTCTTACAAAAAACCGTACACCCCACGAGCCTATCCTGCACCCCTAACAAATAAAGCTGTTCGGTTATAGCCGGCCCCAGAGAAATAATCCTTTGGTTTTTTTCGCCTAAACCTTCTCCGGCTTTTAAAGGCAAACAAACAACTAACGCAATCAAATTAAATAATAATATTATTTTCATTTTTTTAGTAAAATAAATGATTTTCTTCCTCCGTTAGACAATAAACAAAATACAGTCCATAGATAAAAAAAGAAACAAAAGTCCATAGTCAACAGTCCATAGTCCATAGATTACAGATAACAGACAAAAAATAAACGACAGACACAAAGACAGAAACTACAGTTATGAGTTATTAGTTATGAGTTAACTACAAAAACAACTACCAAAACAAATACTAAATACTAAATTCAAAATAAAAGACAGTCTATAGTCCATCCACCTTATCTCCTCCAGAGGCGGACAAACGCCTAAGGCGAAACGAGACTTCCGCTCCGCTTCAGCAAAGTTGAAAGATAAAGACGGTACATTGGTTTTATTGGTTTCAATTAGTTTAAATTGGTTAAAAAAATAAAAAATAAAAACAAAGACAAATACACAGAAAAAACAAAAAAATAAAGGCAAAATATGTTTTGAACGACTTAGCAATTTTAGTGAAAATTAGCGTTTAAAAAATGATAAAAATCCGGAATTTTCTAAGAAAGGAATATAGAAAAGTAAAATCTACAATAGGCTAAAATAAAAAACCCTCACTCTTAGATTAAGTGAGGGAAATAAAAACCTATATTTTTCTTCCCTCGAAGATATTCCTGCTAACGGATGATCGACCGGGCTTGTTTCATACTAAACTCAACAAATTCACAGAAAATATCTATAATATTTTAGCGTAATCTTGTCATCTTTTTTCTGCGTAATCTGCGGTTATGAAACATTACCGTTGCGGGGCAGCATCCCGAATCTCACGGGAATTTCCTCCACCCATCAGTTAAATTTTTTCGTTGATTAATTGTAAACTTTTAATATTTTCCTGTCAACAATTTTTTCCAGAGGACGGTCAACAAAATTCAAACATTGTCTTTATTTTCCTTTTTTATTCCTTTTAACATTTTCTTAAAAAGCATATTTATTTTTTCAGGTGGCCGGATAACAAAAACTACTAAAGTAAACACAGCGATAAACAACGTCGGTATTTGTATTATTAATGGATTAACATTGGGATAAACTAACTTTTCTATATAATAAACGATAAAAAATGAATCAGGATAAATTGAAGTTTGACTATAATTCATCCGAAGATGGTTTTCAAAAATAGTCAACGGGCAATATTTATCAAAAATATTCAAAGAGCCAACATAAAAAATGCCTAACAAGTGCAATGTCCTGAATACCCACCGACCCAGAAATTTTTTGTTCTTCGTTAAGAAAACAGTATAAAATGTAAATACAAATCCTACCAACATAAACACTATCCAAAAAAGGTGAAAAATTAAAATTATATCAGCTAATAGCTTATAAATCATTTTATTCCTTAATAAATAGCTCTGTTTTTCTTTTTCCAAATACCAATCATAACGATTAAAACAATCATAATCTGGCTTAAATAAGGTAACAAGTATCCACCCTTTACATAAAAAGTTTTTTTGCTTAGCAAAGGAACTTCGTAATCAATTATTCCTTCTTTACCCGATTCAATCTGTTCTAAAATATCTCCCCGGGGACTTATAATCATAGAAATTCCAGGGGCAGCAGCTCTTACTAAAAAACGGCCTGTTTCTACCGCTCGAAATGGTATCATCATGGCATGCTGAATATGTTGGGCTTTACTCCAACTTGAGCCATCTAATGCCGGATTAATTAAAACCTCAGCCCCTTTTCTAACCAAATTTCCGGAAACATCCTGATAAGTAAAATCATAACATATTCCTACACCAAATGTGCCTATCCGGGTTTTAAATGTAGGATAACCGGATCCTGCTTTGCCGTCTTGAAAAAATTGAACAGGATGATGTTTTTGAAATTTTCCTATTATTTTTCCTTGAGGCGAAAATATTAAGGCAATATTGTTAAAAAAATTCTTTTTATCTCTGACTTTAAGAAATTCAACACATCCAAAAATAAAATAGCATTTGGTTTTCTCAATGAAATCCAATATTTTATTTTTTAGTTCAGGATTTTGCAAGGGTGAATCAAAAACCGAATATTCGGGAAATACAATTACAGATTTCTTTTTCATCGGCGAATTTAAGGCGAAATTCAAACATTTATCAAAATCATTTTCGACCTGCACCAACCTGAAAGAAACTTTTTTACCATCATCTAAAGTTACAGCCTGCTTGTTTGAATATAAAGCAAACATTATAATCATTATTGAAATAAAAAACACTATTATCCGGGTTTTTATGTCTTTATATTTAAACAATAAGAGCAAAAGCACACCTACACATAAAACAACAGCCGAAACACCATAAACCCCTATATATCTTGCCATCATCAAGAAATATTTATTACTATGTTGTGTATATCCTAATGATAGCCAGCCAAACTTAAGTTTCCACTGTTCACTTTTAAAAAACTCAACAGCTATCCAGATAACCGGGGAAAACATTAGTGCAAATCGATAATTATAATATTTTTGTACTAAACTAAATAATAAGGCAAAAATACCAATAAATGCCGCTAAAATACAGTAAAGAGAAAGGGAAAACAAATTAAAGACAAGAAACAGCCAAAATAAAGAAATAGTGTAAGTGATGAAACCAAAAACAATTCCCATTCTAAAAGAAACAAGAATAGATTTACCTTTTAAAACAATTAATAAAGGAATTAAAGAAAAAAAACCAAGCAGGAAATAGCCATAGGGTGGCATAGACAATATAAAAAAACCACATCCAACAAGCATGATTAAGAATTCTTTTAGGGTAATTTCCATCTTAAAAAAATTTGTTACTAATTTTTTCATAAAGCAAGCATTTCCTTATCATTTTTTTTCTTTTTTAAACAAATTTTTATAAAACTAAACAAAGCAAGAAATTCTCCCGTAAAAAAAAGTTCCCAGCGATAACGAAAAGGCATCTGATGAGCAATTACCTGAGGCCAATCCAGGATGAAAGAAACAAAAATAATCAAACCGGAACAGAAGATTAAAAACCAATCGGTTTTACCTGGTTTAAGCATATATCCCTTACTATCTAAGCACACTATAATTAAGGCAAAGGCAATCATAGTCAAAGAAACTATTATCGGAGCAAGAACCGGAGCCACCCAGGGGCCGGGGATTAAAAAAAGAATATCTTTGGTAAGTAATGAAGCAGGCCAATTTAAAGTTACTTTAAGCCAGACATAATAGAAAATATCCCAAATTCCAAAATTATAAAGAAAACAAGAAATCCTCTGACGGAAAGTTTTTCCGGTAAGAAGAGCTAAGTTAACAAGCATAATGATTGTTGCTGCTTCCCTGGCTATTTCGGTAAAAAGAATATTTACGGGGATATCTTTTAGGGGAAAACAAAAACCTTCCGGATAAATAATTTCCCTCAAATAAACAACCACCGCTGCTTCTACAAATCCCATAGCAATACCAAAAAAAGTAAGGGAAATAAGTTTTCGCATAAAATGAACCTCCCCACAGAAAACTGCTGAATATCAATCAATGTTACTCCTGCAAAAGTAGGAGTCTATTCCTATAAATCCTCGCTTTCCAGACTCTATCATAATCAATGTAGTTGCCCAATTTACTTGTCCGCCAGTCTGTTTGGAGGATTGGGAGGAACGGATAATAACAATGCCTCATAAAAGCAGAATAGTAACACAGTCAACAAGTGCAAAATGCCCCACCTTAAAAAAAAATTGGCGGACAAGCAGACAATATATTGTATTTTGCAAAAATCTTTTCTCTTCAATCATTCACCGATAATTTTTACCAAAATGCGTTTTCTTCTTTGCCCATCAAATTCCCCGTAAAATATCTGCTCCCAGGGCCCAAAATCAAGTTTTCCACCAGTTACGGCTACCACTACTTCCCTCCCCATAAAGGTTCTTTTCAAATGAGAATCAGCATTATCCTCACCTGTTAAATTATGTTTATATCTATCTTTTCCATAAGGAGCTAATTTTTCCAACAGCTCGGAAAAATCCCGGTGCAGACCCCTTTCATCATCATTAATAAAAACACTGGCGGTAATATGCATGGCATTAACCAGACAGAGGCCCTCTTTAATCTTACTTTTTTTCAAGGCAGCTTCAACCTGAGAAGTAATATTAATAAATTCCTGTCTGGTTTGAGTATTAAACCATAATTCTTCTTTGTAACTTTTCATCTGCACAAACTCCTTTCTCCTAAAAATTTAATCAAATTAAAAACTGTAAAGAAAAAATAAAAACAAAATGTGTTTTAAACGGTTTAGCAATTTTTATATGTTTCTTTATTTTACTATATACTCAGACAACATTTCTTCGGACATTTTATCTTTAACCACAGCATTTTTTTCCTCACCGGGAAAAAGGCTAAACTTAATTTTTAAATCATTTTCTTTTCCTTTGCAATAATAAGCAACAATTTCTAAAGCAATTTGGATATATTTATCGTTTATTTCTCCCCATCCTATAGCTATAGGCCCTTTTATCACAGACTCTAGAACCAAATCTCCCTTTCCGGCAAGATTTAATAATCCGGCATTTTCTCCCTTGTTCCTTCCCACTACTAATTTAAAACAATTACTAATATTAAAATATCTTCCGTTTTTTATTAAACTAATATTCTTTATATTAAACATATTAGAATCAATCAAGTCTTTTATCTTTAAACAAAAACTTGAATCGGTCAACAAACATCCCCCAGCCGGATTGTCATAATTTGTAATTTTAAACTTTTTGGCTAAATCAAATTGTCTTGTCCTTGAACGTCCCAGAATGTCAAAAAATTTTTCTCTTTTTATCCATCCTTTACTTTCCGGGATACTCGGGCTTAACAACTTTGCCGAAAGAGGACGGACAATAAGACCTTCTAACCCGCTTTCTTTCTCAATAATTTCCAGAGAACGTCTTTTTTGACTCATCGGTCTTTGCCCCAAAACCTCTCCGCTAACAATAAATTTAGCACCCGTCTCCGACATTAACTCCTTAGCTTTTTCAAACATCCAAATCCGGCAGGCTATACAGGGATTCAAGTTTTTACCGTATCCATAACGTGGATTTTTTACTATCCGGAGATAGTCATCTGCAACTTTGTATAATTTTAATTCAACATTTAATTCTTTTGCTCTTTCTATAATGGTCTCCTGCTTTTTTTTATCTTTATTTTCTACACTAAAAGGTGTAACAAAATTAAGGGCAATAAGCTCTATCCCCTGTTCCTGAATAAGTTTTACCGCCAAACTACTATCTAACCCTTCCGAAAACAATGCCACTGCTTTTATTGTCATTATTAATAATCACCTCATTAAACCCTTTGTAATATTCTTTTTATCAACAAGTACATCCCATAATAGAAAATACCCGGAAGAAGCAAAAATAAAACCATTGAAGAAACAAAATAAATCAGAATAATATCAGCCAAACTGTTTAACGCCCCGGATACAATACCCAATACAATTTTAGGTACATTTTTTACTTTCGCAAAAACTCCTTCCACTTCAACCATTTTCTGAAAATTACTTTTTATATATTCCAGTCTTTCGGTAATTTCATTGCCGGTAGAAGGAATGGTTTCCTCGTAAATAATTTTAGCCACATAAACATACAAAGAAAATCCCGGATTAATCAATAAAAAACCCAGTAATACCGGAAAAGCAATTCTTTTTACCTGTTTTACAAAAATGAGCCCTGCAGAAATAAGTATTAATACTTTTATAACCAGAAATTTGCTTATTTTTAATAAAAAAATCTGTAAAACAACTAAACTATTGGAAATTATAAAAAAATTAAAAGCCTTATCAATAATATCACATAGCCCTTTTAAAATTGCACCGATATTCATTTCCACTCCCACCCCAATGTCAATACTGGAAGCCATAGCTAAAATACCTTTTAGTACCCCTATTAAAGCCAAATTAGCAAAGCCGATTTTAGAAACTTTTCCTAAAAAATCCAGGGCACAATCAGTTAATAGATTACTAAATACCAGGCTAATCAATCCTACTAATAAAACAATAATAAAAATGTTTTTTTTTAAGTTTTCTTTTTCCATTTATTCTCCTTTTTAAAATCTTATGTAATATCAAAAATATTTTATTGTTTGGTAGTCGTCCGCCTAAGGCGGACGTTCTTATGTGATAATTCCTTCTAAATAAAAATCCATCAAACCTTCAAACGCACACCTTTCCCAACAAGCAATTGTAATAATTCAAGGGTAAATTGTATCTCCTTCTTCTACGCAGGCTAAAGAGTTTGTGCCAAACCCCCCTTTTTTGCAACAATTGTAGTTGCCTCATTTATGAGGCTCGTCGACAAAATCATTCAGCAGCCCAATACTTCGATTACACTCAGTACAAGTTCATTGGGCAACTACATTGATTATGGCACAGGCTCTAAAGCCTGCGGCTACCAAATTCCCACAATTACTGTCATCCCTATCCACTTTATAAAAAAATCTTTTTTATTTATAATTTTTTTCTCGGTTCTATCATTTTATTTTTTGACCTTTTTAAAATCTTTTGGATAAATTTTTCTTATGAAAAAATGTTGCTAAACCAAAAAAGATAATAGTAAAAACAAAAATAATCAGTAAACTAAAAGAACCTGAATAAATATGTTCGTTCCCCAAACTGCATCTTAAAAGGTCAACGGTATACGTTAGAGGGGAAAATTTTGCTAATATCCTTATTAAAAAAGGCAACTGATTAAGAGGCATAAATATTCCACTAATAAAAACAAGCGGAAATTTTACTAAGTTAGAAAGCATCATAATATTTGACGGATTATCCGTCGGAGGAATAGAGATTAAAACACCTAAACAGGAAAAACAAAGATTTGATAACATTATTGCTAAAATCAATAAAAACAGATTCTCTATTACTAAAATAGAAAAAACCGTAAAAACCATTAAAATTACCAGAGTAACCCCTACTCCATAAAGAAATCCGGCCAGTATATCTCCCAGCAAAATAAACTCCAAAGAAACAGGGCAACTGATTAACTTTTCCAGAGTACGCATCCTTGTTTCCCAGGGAATAATTATCGGACCAACGGAAGATGAAGTAAAAAATATAGACAAACTTAAAACTATCGGCAACAAAAAATCAAAAGACAGATTTCTCCCGAATATAAAAGCAACCAAAAGAAAAAAAGGGGCAACGAAACTAAAAATTAAAACCGGTGATTTTAAATAATAAATTAAAATATCTTTTTTACATATACTGCAGGCACTCCTAATCTGAATTAAAAATAAATTATTTTTCCCCATAATCTTAGCTTCCAGCCTCCAGAAACACCTAA
>JAUVLC010000171.1 GCA_030595925.1 Clostridia bacterium
TTCATTAATCTTTTTTATGCCCCCTGAAAAAACCCTCCATAAAATCCAGAGAAAAATAATCAATCCTATAATCCCCTCATCATACCATACCTCCAAAAATTCATTTTCAGGATGATCTGTTTCTGTATTATGTTTCCCTTCTATATGAAATATTTCCGGTCGCCGGTAAGATGGATATACTATTTTAAATGTTCCTATTCCCGAACCCAAAACAGGATGATTCTTAATCATTTCAATAGTAGATAACCAGGTATAAACTCTAAAACGCAAAGAATCAATTCTTTTTCTACTATAGTAAGTCACCCCGAAAACAGCAAGCAGATTAATAACAATTACTCCTGTTATTAAAATTTTCTTAAACTTAACTTTTAATCTTAAGCCTAAAACGGATAAAATAACACAAACCATACTAGACGCCGCAAAACCAACCCAGGAAGCTTTAGTCACCGCTAACACAGTAGCACCCACATTTAATAGAAAAAGAATTAAATATTTCTTCTTTTTAGTCCTTAAAAATTCCATAAAAATCAAAGGACTTACTAAAACTAAAAAAGCAGAGAAAAAATTGGGATTACCAAAAGTCGAAAAAATACGATAACCAAAAGCATCCCTCCACATAAACGGATCCAAATGGCGTTCCATTAAAAAATTAAGAATAACTTTTTTTACTGCCACAATTGAGTAAAGAGTACTTTTATTAAAATATTGCAACATTCCATACAATACAGCCAAACACGTAGCGTAAATAATCCAACGTATTAGTTTATCTATGTTTTCTTCCTCTTTATCATTATAAAGCAGCCATACTATTGCCCCTATAAATAGAAAAACTATTACTGTTTTGATCATTGATAAATCCAGGCCCATTCCAACAGAAAAAATAGTTTTGTGAAAGATGATTAATATAAAAAAAGCCCCTGCTATTACAGGCCACAAAAAAAATTTTATAGATTCTTTTCTGCTAATTTCATTAAGCGCAACCATAAAAACCCCTATATATAACATTCTTTTGATTAACTCGTCCAAACTGACAGCTCTAAAGGAAGAAAGCCCATACGATAAAACCGCACTTAAAAGAAAACAAAGTACGGAAACACTTAAATAATTAAAAAAAGGATGAAAATCCCGGTAATTATTTTGATAAGGATACTCCCTTATTATTTTTATTAGCCATAATGAAAAAAGTATCACTCCCCCCCAATGGAAAATAGTAATTTTTATCTGACAGGAATCATAAGTTTTAAGATAAAAAGTTAAAACCATCAAAAAGGCCAGCAAGGGTAAGCAAAAAGATATTAGTTTATTAATTATTTTAATTAATTTAGTATCCATAACCGTTTTTCCTTTAAACTAAGAATTACTAATTTTAAAAATTGTTTTCGTTTTTTCTGTAATTTTTTCATCCTGACAAAAATTAACGCGAATCATTATCTTTTACAAAAGATATATATCCGCGTCTTAAAAAGGACATTAATAAAGCCGGGGGAGAGATTCGAACTCTTGACCTGAGCTTTACGAAAGCCCTGCTCTACCACTGAGCTACCCCGGCATAAAAATACGATACACAACAAATATTTGCCCCAGCTACATTGGTAAATTTTTCTGATTTTACCCGTATACATCATGGTGCCGCGGGACGGAATCGAACCGCCGACGCAGGGATTTTCAGTCCCTCGCTCCACCGACTGAGCTACCGCGGCACCTTTAATTATACCGTCAACGCTGTTTTTTATTAAACTTTATTAGCAGTATCCTAACAAAATTGTTTTCTTTTGTCAATTTAAAATTCCCTTTTTTATTAAATCGACAAACTTAAAAATTATTATTTCGAGCGCAACTTTATTTCTTCAAAAGAGAAGAACAATAATCTTCTACCCCCTCTTCTATGTTGTATTTAGCTTTAAATCCTAAACAATCCTCCGCCATAAAGGTGTCTGCCCGAGTCTCATCTTGACAAAAATCATAAGGATTATCAAAATATTCACATTTAAGATTTAATCCCAAATTATGATTTAAAATTTTAATAATTCGGTTAAAAGAAGTTGCCGTACCGGTACCAACATTTACAATGCAACTTTTTTCCGATTTTATCCCTTTTAAATTTGCTTCATTTAAATCTTTTACATAAATAAAATCCCTTTTCTGTTCCCCCTCTTTAAAAATTCTTGGATTTTTACCTGCTTTCATTTGTTGAAAAAGCTGATAAATCATACTTGCTGATTTACCTTTATATTCTTCTCCCGGGCCATAAACATTAAAATATCTTAATCCCACAATTATCCTATTTTTATTTTCTATTTCTTTTTTTGCTAAATCGTCCATCATTTTTTTGGAAAGAGCATAGGCATTCAACGGTTCAGGGGTCTGATCTTCCTGCATGGGAATTTTTCCACGACCATAAGTTCCGGCAGAAGAAGCGTAAACTAATTTTGCCCCCTTCACTTTAGCAAAATTTAATACATTCTTAAATCCATCAACGTTCATCCTGAGCATCTCATGGTCATCACTAAAAGTCGTATCAGTAATTGAAGCCAGATGAATAATCACATCAAAGTGCTGACTAACAAATTTTTTATTTAAATCCAAATTAGAAATATCCTCATTAATAATCTCCCCTTTAAAATGCTCTAAATTTTTAATATTACCGGATAAAAAACTATCAATTACAGTTATTTCATATCCCAAACTTTTCAGACTCAATATTAAATTAGAACCAAAAAATCCCCCACCGCCGGTAACTAAAATTTTCATAACCTTGTCCCCTCCTCCATTCCTAGGAATGTCAGAAGTATTTGACATTCCTGCCTGTGCGTATCCGCACGCAGACAGGTAGTTTATAATTTGTATAATTTATTAACGAGAATATTTGTTTGGTTTTGTGTTCTCGTCGTTTCCCCCCCTTTTTTTAAAGAATACACTATTCTTTCTTCCCCCTTTGAAAAAGGGGGCTAGGGGGATTTTACATTCTTTCTTTTACTGCCTGATAAATCACTTCCATAACAGAATCCAGTTCTTGCAAAACTTGCAGATTATTAAAACGCAATATATATAATCCCTCGTTCTTCAAATATATATCTCGTTGTACATCTTTTTGTTCCTGATCTGTTTCCTTATGTTGCGATCCGTCTACTTCTACTACAATCTTGGGATGCATAAAAATCTACAATATAGCCCCCAGTAGGTTTCTGCCGATAAAATTGAACCTTCAAAATTTGTTTTCCCCGTAACCGTGCCCATAATGCCCTCTCACTAGCTGTCATTTCCCTGTGTAATCGACAAACACTATGTTTTAAAATCCATGTTATATTTTAACACCCTAAATAAATCCCCCTAACCCCCTTTTTCAAAGGGGGAAATTACTTTTCATAT
>JAUVLC010000099.1 GCA_030595925.1 Clostridia bacterium
CCTACATGAAAATCCGCTTTCCCCCCGCTTACAGATACCAGATTAGGCTTAGCTAAAATACGAGCTTCCCCTTCCTGCAGTAACATATTCAAAGTAGTTGTAAGTTTGTTCATCCGGGCAACAGTTCCTAAATCAAAAACACCGGGAATGGTTTCTTCTTCGAAAGAAATATTATCCGCCCATTGAATACCCATTTTTTTAAGTGAACCGACCTTTACCTCTATTACCTGAACCTGAAGTTGAATTAATGGTTCAGGAAGTAAAGAGTGTGATACCTGTAAATAATATTTTTCCCTTCTCCCATTATTATTCCACACCAGTAAAGAAGTGGTCCCGCTACCTGTCCCGTTAATTAATATTTCTTTTTTAGAAACCATAGCAACATCTGCCACCATGGGATTACCTATAGCTATTTTTTTTATAGAATAGGCAATGTTTATGACTCTTGATTCTCCGACCATCAGCTTTAAAACTTTGTTTTTTGCGAAAATGTAACCCGACAACAAAAACAAAAAGAAAAAAACACCTATTAATTTTCTAAATATCATTCTGGTCCGCATTATTTACTCCCTGAATCTTTATTAGTACTCGCTGGGCATCATCTCTTTAATTCCTCTAATGATAGGAGGCATATCCAATTTATTTCGGGATGAAGGAGTTATATTTTTCTCATTCAGTAAAGAAGATAAATTCGTCCCGCAAACAGGGACCGTTTCTGTATTTCCCTGTGCTTTTAAATAAAGCATCAATTCGCCCTGATGAGCGGCAAAAATAATTTTTTCCGCTTCCTGAGGAGTTACACTTAACGTTACCGTACGCAATTCTTCATTCGGAACAGCGGTTTCGTATTTTCCTTTTTTTCTTTTAGGAAGTATTGTCCCTATAAGTTGTTTATTCACGGCTAAAACCAATAAATTTTGCATTAAAGTAATTGTTTTTGCTTCCAGTTGGTTCTTCTTTTCATATTCAAAAGTAGTAATTAAATTAACCCGGTCACCGGCTTTAATCAACCCCGATATACCACTAACTTTATCCACACCTAAAGAAATTGCCCCTTTTCCTTCCGGAATAACAAAAGACAATCTTGTTCCTTTTTCAAGAGAAGAAAGTTTAGTAGCAACGATTTGTTCCCCAAGCATAATGGGAACAATCGTTGAATAAATATTTCTTCCTCTTTTGCCCATAAGCTCTTCTAACGATGTAAGAGCTCCCGGCTGTCTAAACTGTAAAGGAATTTTAGCCACCTTTACCATTTCTTTTTCAATAAAAGTAGCAGAAGGAATATAATCTTTCGCTACTAAGATTTCTACTTTTTTACCTCCGGCTAAATATGCTTCTTCCAAACTATTAAGATATCCTCCTACCAAAACTACGGTTATAAAAGCAATACCTAATGCTGCTATTAACAATTTTTTATTTTTCACTGTCTTTCCCCTTATTCCTCCTGTGCTTCCTCAATCTTTTCAGAGGCTTTTTCAAATCCATCCTTAACCTTCCCGCCAAAAATTTTTATTGCACCAAAAACGGCAATTGCTATCAAAAGCACCAGTAAAACATATTCTGTCAATCCCTGTCCCTGCCGATTTTTTCTTAAATTTATCATCTTATTTCACCCCCTTTAAAAAACAAATTCTAAATTCCAAATAAAACCCCTCTGTTTCTTATCATTTTTGTTCAAAATTACAACACTCTCCACATATTTCATCAGCCTTTTTCAGCTCATCTGGTAGAGAAACTTCCGGAACTTCAATTTTTTCACCAAGGATAACATTCCTAATAATAACAGATTTCTCCAATTTCTCTTTGTTATCAAGAATCCATTTATCACAGAACTTACTCTTCCCAAAATTTCGACATTCATAATACTTTCCCATTTCCAAAACATCTCCTTAATCTTTCCGGTTTTGCTTTTTGCCAATTATTAAATTACCAAATTACCACCAATTGCAAATTTTTTTTATTTTTATCAGTTAATCTAAAATTGATAACATATAATTTTTAATTCCTACGAATGTGACAAATTACTTCCGGGAATACCAAACATCCATGTATCATTAGCACACTCACAACATCCTTTCAGCACCATCGGATCCGGAAACCCGGGAATTTTTCTCAATAATACCGGTGGCTTTAATTCATATCTTACCCTGACCCTGGCCGGTCTCCTACCGCAACTTGTATCTATATCAGAATAATTTATCCTTATTTTACTCTCAGCCAGTTTGTTTTCCCGCAAAAAATCTTTTACCTCTTCTATCACCTGTTCTGCATTATAATTGGCATGAACAATAAGAAATACCCCGTGTCGACAAGCCATATTTAAACGTATCTGGGTAATAAAAATAGCCGCAAAAAACCATATTCCGGCTATTAAAGAGGCAATAATAGGAACAATAAAAAGTGTTTCCAATAATGCCTGCCCTTCTTTATTTTTAAACCTAATTTTCTTATACATTTATTTCATGATACCTTTTTGCAATTTAAAAATTTTTAAAAAATATATAATTTAATGTTTTATTGCTTTACCTGTAGGTATTGCAGGCAACCCCGGAATCAAAGAAATATCCCCTACCGGCACAAGATGCGCTTCCCATCCACCGGAAACAGCCTGAAGCCATTTAAAAACAACTTTCCATCCCCATTTTGTTTTCTTTTTCGGAAACATTGACCCTTTTGCATTATACGGCCGAGCTGCAGCTATTGCCAGTATTTCCGGAATTTCCGTTATACCAAAGAAATTTTTTCCCATAGGAAAAAAATTTGATCGAGGACGCTTATATGCTATAGCAATATTTTTTCTGGGACCATACTTGTCTTTTAAATAATACCAGGTATTTATTCTTTTTGTAAAAAAAGGAGGAGCAGGAACCGGTAAACCGTAAGCCATTGCTGTACTCCAAAATCTAATTTTAACTTTATCTACTTTAAGCCCCAGGGAATACATCCCGGGAATCGGGAGACATTTTATCCCATCCGCACCTGATTTTTTAGCTACTTCATTTGCTTTTAAATAAGCCCATCCTCCTCCGTAAGAACGAATAATCCCGCTTATCATCCGATTTAAGTTCTTAGTAAGTTGATAAGTATAATAAGGACTACAAAAAGGAATCCATGCACCTTGAGGAGGCACAATCTTAGACCCTTCATAAACGATATAACTTCCCACAATAGAATTGTAAAGGCCAGCCAAGTTCAAAGCTCTCGCGCGATAACACGCAGCTGTTTGTGCTGCACAATCAGCCGCATTTTGAACAATAATTCTATCCCTGAGCATTACTCCCATATTTACTACCAGCATCCAAAACATCACTAAAGCCAACACTGTTAAACACATAAAAGGCAATGTTTGTCCATTATTGTTTTTCAATTTCGATTTAATCATTGTCTGCCCCGGGATATGCTTTATAATAAAATTTTTCGTCCGGAGAAATAACCATTCTCGAAAAAGTAACTCTCGGGTTCATAAAGGCAGGAAGTGAACGTGTATTATATCTATCATAAAAAAATGTACCTTGCGTAGAAGAATTGACAGGACGAAAAAGAAAAGCAAAGATTAACTTTTCCAGATAAGTCAACTTGACGGTTACAATTTTTATAGGCTTATTTTCGTAATCTTTTTTGTTGTTAATTACATCTTTATAAAAAAAATTAACCAGAGGATAAAGCCCGCCCGGACCTAATAAAACAAGTTTTTTAAATTGTGTACCTAACAACACCACCCGCCCTACCCAACAAGAAACTGCCTCGGGATTTCCCCCTCCTCCATTCACTATTCTCGAACGTATTGCCTCTTGCACAGCATCATACCCGGATATGTAGGTAGTCGCAATTAAAGACAACTGCATTAAACCAAAAATAAAAACGCATACAATTAAAACGACAACCATCGACTCTAACATTGCCTGTCCTGATTGACCCTTGCACATTTAAAACAATCCCACTTTCAAGGTAACATCCCCAATCCGCCTGTTCGCAAAAAAGCTACATGGTTAAAATATTTTGCAATTGATTTTGCAAAAAGTTTATTCACCCCCATAGCAGCCACAATTAAAACCAGACTTAGTAAGATATATTCCGTTGTTGCCTGTCCCTGACGATTTAAAAAAAATGATTTTTTTTTCATTCCTGTTGTTTTTCTACATTTTGGCTTAAAAAAACAACCGTAGCAATTTTGTTTTTGTTAAACTTACCACTATTAACCATTATCTGAACTTCTCTGTTTCCTTTGATGTAAGTAAGTACCTGCTTTTTTAGAGAAAGTTCTTTATCTTCTTTCCATCCCCCGGAACTCATTTCTTTCTTATAAAATTTCAATAATTCCGCCTTAGCCGCCTTTACCTCATAAACTACCATTCGAGATTTCTCGTCCCCTGCATAGAAAATCCTAACCATTCCTGCATAACGAACTATTCCCGAAATATCTTCACCTGAAACATCTTTTCCCTTGGTTCGCTCCGTTTTTCCTTCCTGACTTTCAGCAAATATTAATTGTTTTTGCTCTTTCTCTTTTTCCAGATATTTTTTTATCGCCTGGCGGTTTTTTAGAAACCAAACCACTTTAAAAACAGTTATTACAAAAAAAACCGACATCAACACACACATAATACGAAATAATAATTTCCCTTTTCCCATTGATTTTATTCTTTCCTTTAATCGATGAAAAAACATAACTCCCTCCTTTTTTACCTAAATAAACAGAAAAGTATTATTTTATTACTACTATCTTTTCCGTTTTAGTAAAATTTCCGGCTTTTATATTAACAAAATATACCCCACTGGCTACCAGTCTACCATCTTTATTCCGGCCATCCCATACCTGGGTATAAACAACATTATTCAATTTATCATCATCTACCAGGGTTTTAATTAATTTTCCGCTAATATCGTAAATTCTAATTACTACATGTTCATCTTTCTCTGTTATATATCGTATTTTAGTATAATCACCTTTTGCCGGATTAAACGGATTATTCCAGTCAATAGAAAGATTATTTTTAGCAGTATTAAACGGCCTGGCCTGTTTTATAGTGGAAAAACTTCCTGCCTCTATCCAATCACCCCATTCACCGTGATTATCCATTATTCTTGCGCGCCAATAATACGTTTGACCGGTTTGTAAAGCATCCAGTCCTGTATATTGTACGGTAGTTGCTGTTAATAACGGAGAACATGTCCAGATATTCCCATTTGCAGTTGTAGTATCCACGTCTATTTGTATCTGAGCAGCTTTTTGAATATCCTCTGTATCAGCATCTGCAAATGTCCATGACCAGGAAAAAATAGGGCCTCGGCCTTCTACCACAACCTCATCATTATTTTGAACATCATCTACTTCAAAAACAGGTAGGGTAATTGTCGGTGTACTGTTAGCTACCACATTTCCTACGGCATCAAATTCAATATCAAAATATGTATCAACGATATTATCACCTACCTCCTCCCATGTTCCTGCTGTGCCGCTATGGCTAGAACCATCACTCTCCCCGGTAGTTTGAGGATGATCAATCAGGGAAACACAATCAATAATATGGGAAAAACCCGTCTCAAAAGGCCTTACTTCGTGTGAGGATCCCCCTGTCCAGGCGGCAGAATGAAAAAAACAAACAAGGCTAAAAGTAACTGTTTTATCTAAATAATGTGTTGAACTACCCAAACCCGGGTCAGTAAAAGGCACGCTAAATTCCATAAAATAAGGACCAGGACCACTAGTGGATGTGTATTGGCTATAATTGTCCGAACTAATCACATCCCCCCAACCCGTTGTATAGTTAAACACGGCAACACCATCCTGGTAAGCATAAACTAAATATTCCCAACCGGCATTATCACTTATTTGGGCTAAATCATTTTGTGTAGTCGATAGAGGTAACAAATTCAAACCACATGATTTATCATAATCTATAGCTACCTGAAAAAAAGGAGAGGAAACCCCTGTTGTTCCCAAATCTAATTCTTTAAACTTTACCAGAAAATATAACGCATTCGTATCCGCAGTAATATGCACCTCGGTAATATCACAGGAAGGAGTCACCCCGCCTGTTTCATAATAGGTGGTATTTCTTCTTTCATCGTTAGTAGTATCTCTCCAAATCCACTCTCCATTACGTACTATTGCAGAATTTATATCTGTGTCTGTAGCTGCTATAACGCTCCAGTCACTGGCATCTCCATCAACAACAATAGCTATTGCTTGAGAACACCCCAAAAAAATAAAGAAAACAACCACCATTGCGATTATTTTCCTGATCATATTACCCCCTTTGCTTTTTGTTAAATAGTTTCAGTCTTGCCCGATTACAAAACTTTTATTTTATCTAAGAAAACTATACAAAAATATATCTATAAAGTCAATTAAAAAATCCGCCACAAATAATGACGGATTTAAGATTTTTATCAAAACTTACAACTCACATTTTAACAAATGACAAAAAGCATATTTATTCTTTCAAAAAGTTTTAAAATACCGCAACTTTACAATTTAATCTTTTTAATTTTCAAATATGCTTCCAGAGAACCTGTCTTTTTAAATATTTCCCAATAAGGACTATTTTGCTGTTGATCCAAAAGACTGATAATTACTTCTTTATCAGTGTATCCACTGGAAACTAACATTTTACCTAACCGTTTACGATGTTTTTTGTGTTTTTGTTCTTCAAGCACTGCTTCTAATTGTTTTTTTGTTATTATTTTCTCTTTTCTTAACATTTCCCCTAACCTTGACATCTTTCATCCTCCTTTTATCACTATAAAATATCCCCCTTGCCAACAAACACTTGCCAATAAAAAAAGCCCGATTGCCTTCATGTCCTGGCAACCCGGCTAACTCGTCAAAAACGAACCCCGTGGTTTTGCGTCGTACAATCTCTTGTACTTTGCTTTTATCAAGCAAAACAATAAAATTCTTTCTAAAACCCCATTTTTTCTACTCAATTGAAATATATCACAGGTTTCGCCATTTGTCAACCACTTTTTTATCATTTTTTATTTTTCCTTTTTTGCTAATTTTTTTCAGGTTTTTCTTTATTCTTTTATTATCCGGATCAAGATCTAATGCCCGTTTATATAAACTTTTTGCTGCTTTCTTATTTCCTAATTTATAATAACAATACCCCATACCAGCATACAATTTAGCAGTTTTATACCCCCGTTTCAATGCTATCCTATATTCTTTAATTGCTGTTTGGTATTTTTCTTGTTTGCAATATTTTTTTCCGTTTTTATAAAATTCTATCCCTATTTCTTTTTTATTCTTATTTTTTTTACTTAGTTTTTTGTTTTTAACTTCCTGCTTTTTTACCTGTTTCGTTTTACCAACCTTTTGTTTTTTAACAATTTTTTTCTTCTTATTAATCTTTTGTTTTTTAACAACTTTTTTCTTTTTATTAATCTTTTGTTTTTTAACAATTTTTTTCTTTTTATTAATCTTTTGTTTTTTAACAACTTTTTTCTTTTTATTAATCTTTTGTTTTTTAACCCTTCGCTTTTCTTTTCCAAACGCTACATTGTTTTTTCCAAATTTTAATCCAAAAGATAAGCGGTGGGTATTTCCTAATTCATTAAACGGAACAAAGGCATAATCTAACTGATACACTTTCATATTTACCCCTAACCCAACAGATAACCCGGTCAAATTATCCTTATCCGAACCTGTTTTCAAATCCTTTCCTATACTTTTGTACCCCATTCGAAAAGAAACCAGCTTCTTCCAACAGTATTCTCCACCAATATTAAAATTAAAATTCCCCCCTTGTGGTTGATATAAATTCAACCCTATCTTAAGAGCATCAGCTAACAAACTATATCCCAAGCCAAAGTCAAACATCAAGGGTAAATCATGTTTCTCTTTAATAAAAGCTTTTGTTTGTAATCCCAAATTTTTTACTGAACAGGATAAAGTTAAATCATTTGCCGGTAAATCATACAATGTCCCTATATCAAAAGCAATGGCATTAGCAGTATAACCCTGTATGTCCTCATGTACTCCTTTCATATTTATACCCACATTTAACCCTCCAGCAACCTTACAACCATACGCAGCTATTACTGCCAGGTCATAGGGACGATAAGAACCCAAATTTACTCCATCAGGGTTATCCAGTGTAGTTTCCTGTATCTGCCCATAATCCAAATAGACGACACCCACACCTAAACCACCCCTGGCTAAAGGTAAGGCATAACCAAAATATCCTGAATTAATACCTGCTATGTAACTTAAATAAGAAGCGGTAATTTCCCGTTCGGTTATCTCTCCTAATCCTGCCGGATTCCAGTAAATAGCATTAATATCATCTGCTAATGCACTATATGCTTCTCCCATACCAACAGGTCTTGCTCCCGCACCTATTTTTAAAAAGTTGAAGGCTGTTGTCCCGGCACCCTCACCGGCAAAACAAAAAATACTTTGGAATATATAAAATACGAGGGATGCAATAAAAAAAACCTTCAGTATTAATGCCCGGTTCGTTTTTTTTGCCTGCTTTTGTTTTTTTATAATCTTTTTCATTTTTTTGCCTAGCATTTAAATTCCTTTAAGTGCAGATTCAACCCTGCTCTCTCGAAACATAACGCAAGTATTTTATTTTGTTTATGTGTTTTTGGCCACTTCTTTGTTCTTTAACATTTTAGTGGTTTTGTAATCAAAAAAATTTTATTATTGTTACATTTCTTTTTTAAACATAACACGAATTTTCTATTTTAGGTAGGTGATTTTAGTCACTTCTCTGTTTTTCAGCATTTCAAATAATACTAAAGCCGATTATTTTTTATTGTTATTATATATCTTTTTTAAATATAACACAAGTTTTTTTAATCTAGTGCTCTGTCTCATTAATTTCTGATAATATAATAATGCCTGCCAAGTTTTTCGCGGGCAATGTTCTTTGTAAATTGCCAGGATACAGTAGCTTTTTGCCGGTTACGTTGTTTTGCCCAAGCAAGTACTTCACGAGAGAATTTAGTCATAGTTGCTATCCGACGGTCAAGACA
>JAUVLC010000159.1 GCA_030595925.1 Clostridia bacterium
AACATAGCGGAACCGTACGGTGCGTATTGTATTTCGTGCGATTTTTAATGCTTCTATTATCTCTGTGTCAGTTTTTCTTTCGTTTGCCATTAATAATATCCGACACCGAGTGATTGTTCGAGCTTTTTGACTACCTTTGCTGATAAACTGTTTTAGCAATTCTTTGTCTTTGGGTTTTAATTTTACCAGATTTTTTTTTATCATTTATACTACCTACTTGGGAAATAGTATACAAAATAATTTCTATATTGGCAACAATTAGTGAGACATTGCACTAATTTGAATATCATTCTTTAAAAAAATAGATATTTCAAAAAACTATATATATATCTATGCCAGACTTTCTTTAATTCAATTTTTGAACTTCCGAATTTCCGTTCGTATTCATGGCTGGGAATTTCTACTATTATATATCCTTTTTTTAATGTCTTAATAATCATTTCTTGTTCAATGGTTGTAATATTTTCTTGTAAATTAAGTTTTCTTATTATTTCTGTTTTAATAGCACGAAAACCATTTTGGCTGTCTGTCAATCTTACATTAAACCTGTAATTTATAGCCAAAGTGATAATATCACTACCTACCATTTTAACAAATTTTTCAATATCTCCATGAAGTTCATCACTACCACCTCTTGTCCTTGAAGCACTAACATGGTCGGCTTCCCCATCCAGGATGGGTTTTATTAACATAGGAATGTCTTCAATCACATGAGAACCATCTCCATCAATAAATACAATAATATCCCCTTCAACTTTATTAATAGCCTGTCTTATCGCAACACCTTTCCCTTTCTGTGTAACTAATTCTACCCTTGCTCCTGCCCCAGCAGCAATTTCCCGGGTGGCATCCATAGAATAGCCATCCATCACTAAAACTTCATCAACAATTTTTTTTACCCCTTTGACAATATTCCCGATAGTTTTTTCTTCATTTTTTGTTGGAATTACTGCAGAAATTTTAGGTTTATTAAAACCCATTTTTTGTCACCCCCCTTTGTGTAAATCTTTTTATTTAATCCTAAAGCGTACTTTATTTTTGTCCATTGGCAACCTGCATTTAACGTGCTACATAACAAAATAATTCTTTAAATAAATTCTTTGTTCCCTGTAATAAATAAAAAATACTTTTTTTTAATAATGGTTGCGATTGTTTTCATTGTTTCTTAGAAAATATTAGTTTGAATTTTGCATTAAAATTTCATTTCCGTTAAGCAGATATTTTGTACTTACCATCTTGTCTTTAAAGACTAAACGTATTTCTATGTGAAATTCGCTATTGTTATTTAGTAATTCTGCAAAGTCAAAGCTGGTTAATGAATTATTTACTAAATCATTGGATATAAAATACAAAGAAGTCGGGCTATGCATACTGGTCAAACAATCTGTTATATTCAGCTTGTCAAAAAAATAAGGGTCTTTCCCTTTACTTATCTTGTCTTTAATAATAATTTCATTATTTTCTATTATAATTTCTCTTTCTAACTTTAAAGACATTTTTTTCTTTCTGGTTATAATCATTTCTTTCAAATACTTATTGAAGAAGGACCCAAAATAACTATTTTTTCCTAAAATATAATTAACCAACCGAAAAAATATAAATTTGTCTGCAGAAAAAAATCGATATTTAACATAAATGAAATTCGTGCCAAATTTTATTTTAAAAGGGTTGTTTTCCCCGCCTAAAAGACAAGTATCAGAATTTAACCACCCGGAAGTAAGAATCCTTCCATTTTTCAACTTAGCAAAATAACCGCTATCTGAATAAACTAAATGAGGACTCTCCGATTGCAAATTAAAAATCTGCATAATTCCCCCCTTTTTAAAATTAGAGAGAATATGAAACCATTGATTTTTAACTGTTATTAATCCCGAACGGGAAAAAACATGCTTGAACTTTGAAAACGGAAGATATTCTTCTTCTTGTTGTGGTTGATTAAATCCCTTTAGACTCGCTTGAAGAAAATTTGCCATAAAAAAAAATACAAAATAGCGGTCATCCACTGTAGATGGAATCACTATCCGTCTATTTTCCAGAGACTGGTGAAACTTACTCAAAATATACCCGGCAGCCTTGAATTTGTCTGCTAAAATAGTTAACCCATGGGGTAAAATATATTTTGTGTTACGGCTTCCGTACTCCCCTCCCATTGTTCCATCAGGATGAACAAAAAATACCATAAAATCCAAAGCCTTTTTTAATATTTCCTTTATTTTTAAATCATTACTTTTTTGGAAATATTTAGCCAGATAATCCAGGGATACACTTAAATATCCTATGTCCGCTCCACCGTATTCATAAAACCATCCTTCTTCATTTTGGTATTCAGCAATAAGCTTAACCTTGTCCTCAGCCGCCGATTTAAATCTATTCTCTCCGGTAATTAAATAAATATTATATAAACCGGCAATTGCCCCTGCTGTATGATTAAAAACATTCTTGTCATCTTTTTCCCAAAGCCATTTCCCTGTTTTTTTTAAAGCATTTTCTACTATCTCTTTTAACTTACCCTTATTAGAAAATTCATCATTTAATACTAAATAAGCTTCTGAAAGAGCATAAGAAGTAAAAGCAGTAGCTACAAAGCTGCGTTCGTTGGGATACCACTCATTAAAAGAACCATCTTTATTCTGGATATTTGCCCAAAATAACATTCCTGCATAAAGATAATCAAGAATCTTATTATTTTTATAATAAAGATTTCCTGAAAATTGAGTTTTGTACAATAATGCCAGCACCAATACTCCCTGCTGATAAGTAGCGGCAGGAAAATCAACGACTTTATAATGCCAATATGAACGGTCGAAACATCCATAGGTAGGAGAAAATTCATTCCGGTCAAGCAATGACAGGAGTCTCGGAATATCGGCAATAATTTTTTCTTTCATCTATTTTCCCTATCATTATTGTAATCTCTCGCTTTCCCTTGAGACACTATGAGGTCAGCTAAAAAACCAAAAACAGCAATCAAAAGACTACTTAAAATTATAACAATATCCGACATTTGCATCTTTCCTACTACAAAAAAGAAATCATAAAGTGTTTTTACTATTCCTAAGGTCATTAACAAGAAACTTAAAGGTAAGAATATCTTAAGCGGATTGAAATACATCACTATCTTAATCACGGTTAAAATATAATTATAGGTATCTTTTATAGGGTGAAATTTTGATTTGCCTATTCGGGAACGATATTCCGCAGGAATCCATTCCACCACATAACCATTACATAAAAAAGCAATAGTCATTGTAGAAACACAGGAAAAGCCATCAGGAAAAGCCCATAAATATTTTACCATTAAATCTTTTTTAAAAGCTCTTAACCCAGAATTAAGGTCCGGAATCTTAACCCCGGTTAAGTAAGAAGCTAATTTTTTAATTAGCCATTTAGTAGGCTTACGAAATAAACCAAAACTCCCTTTTTCACTTGTTCTTTTACCAATTATCTGGTCACATTGAGGAAATAATTCCAACATTCGGGAAATATCTTCAGGGTTATACGTCCCATCCCCGTCAAGCATAACAATAATGCTTCCTTTGGCTATTTTTATCCCGGTTTTACGGGCAGCTCCCGACCCTTTATGCATAAAATGTTTTATCAATTTTACCTTTTTAGACAAAGCAATTTCGCCTGTTTTATCGGTAGATGCGTCATCAACTATAATAAATTCATATTTATATTGATTATTATTCATTACTTCTTTAACTTCGTCTATAACCAAACCAATTGCTTTTTCTTCGTTATAGACCGGAATAATAATACTGATTAATCCATTCATCCTATCCCCTCTTTTTCTTAGGTATTGTCAAAAGTATTTGACATTTAGTTTATAATTTATATAATTTGTTAACGAGAATATTTGTTTAGTTTTGTGTTCTCGTCGTCCTTCCCCCCTTTGAAAAAGGTGAAATGTGTTTTGAACGACTTAGCAAATTTTTCGCGTAGGGGTGGGCTTGTCCACTCTTCAAACCTTTCGGGCCACCAAGATCGCCCCTACACACCTAACTCGTCACAAATAGTCTTAAATCCCCCTAACCCCCT
>JAUVLC010000038.1 GCA_030595925.1 Clostridia bacterium
AATAAATAGTTTGACTATATTGCTCTTTTAATAGTAAAATCTTTTTATCGTTACTTTGCTCTGATTTTATGCTGGTAGAAGTTACCGGAATAGGTGGTAGAAGTTTTCCGGAATGGGTGGTAGAAGTTACCGGAATATGCATTTCATACATAAATTCAATCAGTGCTAAAGAAAGGCGACTATTAAATTCTAAATTATTATAACAGAGATCAACACCTATTTCACCTCCATAATTTTCGGTAGGCATTGTCCAATCTATCAAATCAGCAGGAATAGAATGATTTGTGATGATTTCTTTAATACTTGATTCATGTTGATCCCAATCATCGCATGAAAGTCTAATATCGATATTTTTATGTATAAGATAATGAAATCCATTTATTAGTTTTCTGGATTCTAATTCTCGTATAGTCGGAGTAAGAATTTGCTTGAGTTTTTGGTGTATATCATGTTTTTCCCGCGATGTTGGAATATGAGTTCCCTTGAAGTTATATAAAGACTTTAAGCCTAAAATTTTAATATCTACACTCATACTAAATTTAATTCCTTATAATATGACTTTACATATCTAATTCCTATCTAAAGATTAGGGAAATTAACAGTAAACGCTGACGGTGGAAGAGATTCCATTATTTTGGAAAAAAAATTACAAATTAGTTTTAGTTCTTTCTTAGATTCTTCTTCGGTCATACCATCAATTTTACTTAAAATGTTTTTTAAATACTCGGCGGCAACTGGTGGAGTAAATTCTCCCATTTTCATTTCAAAAACCCTCCTTTATAAATAAAAGTTTTACATCTCATTTCTAAAATAATTTTATTTCCTCTTCCACGCAGAATAAAAAAAACTTTATCTAATATAGCTTTGATTCTTTTAATTCTACTTAATTTTACTTAGATTATACTGTAACCAGATAGACTTGTCAACCCTCTTTCTGTGAAAACCCACTGAAAAATTTAGAAGAATTAAAAAATTAATCAGATAAGACTTAAAACAATTTCTGGCAAGTAAACATCAATAGACCTGATAAATAGATACGAAAACATTCATTTATTATACTTAAACCCGGATTTCAACGCTTCCCGGTTGATTTCAATCAAATTCTTTTTCTCTTCTTTATTTTTAAGAAGCAAAATACTTTCTAAACCTTTAATCGCACTTTCTAATGAAACTATTTTTTTTTGCTTGATATAAACCCCTAAGGCTATCATATTAGCTACTTTATCATTCCCCAATTTTTGCGCAATCTGAGTAACAGGAACCCTTATCACTTCTATCCCTTCTTTAACAATTTCTTCTTCAACAAGAGAAGAATTTATAATTAATAATCCCTTTTCTTTTAATTGTCCGGAAAATTTAATTAAAGAAGGTTTATTAAAAACAATCAAAGAAGAAGGATTTTTTACCATTGGGGAACCTATTTCTTCCCGGGCAATAACTATACGACAATTAGCCGTTCCTCCCCGCATTTCTGCTCCGTAGGAAGGGAAAAAAGTCACATTTAATCCTTCCTCCATTGCCAAATGAGCCAATAATGTTCCGCAAAACATTATCCCCTGTCCTCCATAACCGGAAATAATTAATTCCTCAAACATAAATATTTCACCCTACTTGAATTTTAAGTCGATTTACTTTTATCTTTTATTACGCCCAAAGGATAAACGGGTATTAGCTTTTCCTCTATCCACTGGAGAGCTTCTACTGAAGTTACCGCCCACCCAACAGGACACATAGATAAAACTTCTACTAAAGAAAATCCTTTGTTGGCAATTTGATTTTTAAATGCTTTTTTTATTGCCTTTTTTGCTTTGAGTACATTTTCAGGGTTATTTACTGCTACCCGTTCAATATAGTGAACACCGTCCAACTGTCCCAGAGCTTCTGATATCTTCATGGGATAACCACTTAATTCTGCTTTACGGCCCCAAGGCGTAGTCCATGTTTTCTGTCCCAACAAAGTAGTAGGAGCCATTTGTCCTCCGGTCATTCCATAAATAGCATTATTAACAAAAATTACCGTGATATTCTCTCCCCGATTGGCAGCATGGAGTATCTCTGCCGCCCCAATAGAAGCTAAATCTCCGTCTCCCTGATAGGTAAAAACAATTCTATCCGGTAATACTCTTTTTATAGCGGTAGCTACTGCCGGCGGCCTTCCATGGGCAGCCTCTGTAACATCAAAATTCCAATAATTATAAGCAAAAACAGCACACCCTACAGGAGCAATCCCTATTGTCTTTTCCCTTATCTTAAACTCATCAATTACCTCTGCCACCAACCGCTGACTTATTCCGTGTCCACACCCGGGACAATAAGAAAATTTAGTTTTTTTTAAACTCTCTGGATAAGAAAAAACTTTTTTCATTTTAAATTGGAAATCTCCCTCAATTTATCTAAAATTTCATCTACTTCCAAAACACTCCCTCCCGGCCGTCCACAAAAATGAACCCTTCTTTTTCCCTCTATCGCTAACCTGACATCTTCTACCATCTGACCTAAACTCATCTCTATCACTAAAAATGACTTTACCTTTTGAGCAATATCTTTAATAACTTGTATGGGAAAAGGCCATAGTGTAATCGGGCGAATCATTCCCACTTTTAATCCCTGCCGGCGAGCTCGCTGTATGACTGTCTTTCCTATCCGGGCAGCAATACCATAAGCAACAATTATTATCTCTGCATCTTCTATATTCCATAAATCAACCCGTACTTCCTGTTCCTCCATCTTCTTATATTTTCTATTTAATTCCCAATTAAGTTTTTCTAACTCCCCCTCTTCCATCAATAAAGAACGAACCATCCTTGGTTCTCTTCCTTTACAACCATTCAAAATCCAATCTTCTCCCCGAACCTTCCATTCAATATTTTTATCATTAGTATCCCAATTCTGCCGCATAGGCTCTATCATTTGACCAACAATACCATCAGATAAAAGCATTACCGGATTACGATATTTATCAGCTAATTGAAAACTTAAACAGGTCAGGTCAAACATTTCCTGTGCAGAATAAGGAGCTAAAACAATAGTTCTATAATCACCATGCCCCCCACCCCTGGTAGCCTGAAAATAATCCCCCTGGCTACCGGCAATATTACCCAACCCTGGGCCTCCCCGCTGAATATTAACAATTACTCCCGGTAATTGACAGGCAGCCATATAGGAAATCCCTTCCTGTTTTAAACTTATTCCCGGAGAAGAAGAAGAAGTCATCGTTCGCACACCGGTTAAAGATGCACCAAAAACCATATTAATTGCAGCAATTTCACTTTCTGCCTGAATAAAAACCCCTTTTACTTCAAACATCCTCTTGGCCATATAAGCAGTTAATTCATTTTGGGGAGTAATGGGATAACCAAAATAAGCCCGGCATCCCGATTGTATTGCTCCCTCTCCTATCGCTTCATTACCCCTGATTAAAATTTTCTTTTCCACTTTATTTCCTATTCTTTCCAAATTTCAATAGCTACTTCCGGACACATTTGATAACATTTCCCACAGGCAATACAATCCTTTTCTTTATCTTTTATTTTTATAGCCGGATAATACCCAGCGGAATTTAGCTGTTTATCCATAGTTATAATCTTTTTAGGGCAAACAATAACACAAAATTCACAGCCCTTACATCTTTCCCGGTCAATACGAATTTTTACCATAAAATATCTCTCTTTTATATTCGAGGATTTCTAATAATTATTTTATATTCTTTACCTAAAAAAGTCAACTTTTATTTAAAATAAGCAATGTAATGTTAGGATTTATTTTGATTTCAATTTTTTTTCGATTGGTTGATTAAGTAATTAAAAAAGAATACGAATCACATTCCTGTTAAATCCGGAAGTATCTTTCGGAGTCGATTTCTATAAAACCATTTAAAATAAATCAAAACTATTTCATCCTGAAATTTCTTTAAATTTCTTGGTTAAGGCAGGAACTACTTTGAAGAGATCTCCTTCAATACCATAGGTAGCTACTTTAAAAATAGGAGCATTGGAATCGCGATTTATGGCAACGATAATATCGGAAGATTGCATTCCTACTAAATGCTGAATTGCACCGGAAATACCACAGGCAATATAAATCTTAGGACAAACAGTGCGACCTGTTTGACCTACCTGATGCGAATAAGGAATCCATCCGGCATCTACTGCCGCCCGGCTTGCACCCACTGCACCTCCAATGACCTGTGCTAATTCTTCAACAAGTTTAAAATTTTTGGGATCACCTAATCCCCGTCCTCCGGAAACAATAATATCCGCATCAGCTATATTAACCTTCTGGGTTAAATCTTCTATCATATCCAGCAATTTAGTACGGCAAGTAAATAAATTCTCATCATAAATTTTACGGATAATTTCTCCTTGCTTTCCTTCTTCCGGAGCTCTTTTCTTAAATACTTTATGTCTTACCGTAGCCATTTGAGGACGGTGATATGGGGTCTTGATAGTCGCCATAATGTTTCCCCCGAAAGCCGGCCGGGTCTGTAATAAAATTTTTTCCTGTTCATCTATTTCCAGGCCTGTACAATCAGCAGTCAAACCCGTGTGTATACGTGCCGCTATGCGGGAAGCAAAAGAACGCCCTATGGTTGTAGCCCCCATAAGAACAATCTGGGGTTTTTCTTTACGAATTAAATCAGCTAAAACATCAGTATAAGGGTCATCCTGAAATTCTTTTAATACTGCATGTTCAATTAAATAAACTATATCCGCCCCATGAATAATTAATTTTTTGGCTTCTTTTTCTACACCTTCACCTAATAATACAACCGCTACTTTTTCTTTAAGTTGTTCGGACAAACGACAAGCCTCATTCAATAATTCATAAACAACTCCCTGAACCTTACCCTTTTTCTGTTCGGCAAAAACCCAGACATTTTTATATTCTTTTAAATCCACGCTTTGTTCTTTTGTTTCTTTTTTAATAACTATTGCCCCAAAAGGACATACCTCTTCACAAGCTCCGCACAAATTACACCCTGCATCAATGACAGCAATCTTTTTATATTTAGGATGATATTTTCCTGCTTCTTCACGCGAGACAACCTTAATCATCCCAAAAGGACAACTATTTACACATAAAGAACAACCCGTACATTTATCTTCTAAAATTCGTATACTCATTAAATAACCTTTGTTTCTTTTAATTTATTAACTAATTTTTCTACCTGCTCTCCTACATCACCTAAAATCATTTCTCCTTCTCCTTTAAAAGGAGGAGCAAAAATTTTACTTACTAAAGTAGGAGAACCCACCTGGCCAATTCTATTATTCTCGGCAGCAATATCAGCTGCATTCAAAATAGTAATTTGTGCTTTCTTAGCTTTCATCATTCCTCTTAAAGAAGGAAGTCTGGGCTCATTAATCTCTTTAACCACGGTAATTAAACAAGGAATGGGTAATTGAATTACAGCATATCCTTCTTCCATCATTCTTTCTACACAAATTTTATCGTCTTCTATTTTTTCAATTTTTTTAACATACGTCACACAGGGAATATTTAATTCTTCGGAAATACCCGGACCAACCTGAGCAGTATCTCCGTCAATAGCTTGTTTACCGCAAATAATCAAATCAAAATCGTCAATTTTCTTAATACTTCTGGCTAAGGTATAAGCTGTAGCTAATGTATCCGAACCGGCAAAAGCACGGTCAGAAACAAGCACTGCTTCATCACACCCAAGAGATATTGCCTCTTTTAAAGCAGTTTCTGCCTGGGGAGGACCCATAGTCAACACCGTCACTATACCCCCTACTTTTTCCTTAATCCGTAATCCCTCTTCAATTGCATACATATCAAAAGGATTAATAATTGATTCTACCCCTTCACGAACAAGGGTGTTGGTTTCCGGATTAATTTTTACTTCTGTAGTTGCAGGAACTTGCTTAATACATACTACAATATTCACTAATATCTCCTTTTATTCCATATTTCTTTTTCTTTGTTTCTCAACTGTCTTTTTCTAAAATCCCCTTAACCCCCTTTTTCAAAGGGGGGAAAATTGTCTTTTTTCTTTTGCTATGAATTATTTGCCCTTTACCATTCGCAGTCTTTTATCTGTTGTCTATGGACTATGGACTATCGACTGTGGACTGTCTGTTGTCTTTTTTCTTTTAACTGTCTTTTCTATTTGCTTCTTGCTGATTCTTTAATCAAAGCAAGGGCTATTTCATCTCTTTGAATCTGATTGGTCCCTTCATAAATTTGAGTAATTTTAGCATCGCGCATTCGTTTCTCCATAGGATATTCCCTCATATATCCATATCCACCATAAACCTGCACGGCATTAGTAGTTACTTCCATTGCTACATCAGAAGCAAATAGTTTACTCATTGCCGAGCATTTAGTTGCTCTTGCTTTAGGATCATTATCTATCGTCCTTGCCGTAGCATAAATAAGTGCTCTTGCCGCCTCTACCTTGGTAGCCATATCGGCTAACATATGTTGCACTGCCTGAAAAGAGCAAATAGGCCGCCCAAATTGAATTCTTTCCCTGGAATATTTAACAGCATCTTCTAGGGCACCCGCAGCAATACCTAAAGCCTGTGCAGCTACACCTGGTCTGGAAGCATCGAAAGTTTTCATAGTGATAATAAATCCCTGCCCCTCTCTGGATATTAAATTTTCTTTCGGTATTTTGCACTCATTAAATACTAATTCTCTGGTAGACGAAGCACGAATACCCATTTTATTTTCTTTCTTTCCAAAGGAAAAACCAGGCGTATCTTTTTCCACAATAAAGGCTGAAGCACCACGTGCTCCTTTTCCTTTATTAGTCATGGCAATTATCACATAAATTTCTGCTTCTCCTCCATTAGTGATAAAACACTTGGTTCCGTTTAGTATGTAAAAATCCCCCTCTTTCCTGGCTGTAGTTTGAATACCTGCCGCATCGCTCCCCGCATTAGCCTCAGTTACTGCAAAAGCAGCAATTTTCTTTCCACTGGCAATATCGGGTAAAAATTTCTTCTTCTGTTCCTCTGTACCAAAAAGAAGCAGGGGAAAAGTAGCCAATGCAGTCGCAGCTACGCAAAGAGCAATACCTCCGTCTATTTTGCATAATTCTTCCACACATAAACACAATTCTAAAACCCCACCTCCAAATCCTCCATATTCCTCCGGAATGTATAAGCCACACAAATCAGCATCAGCTAAAGCTTCTACTATTTCCCATGGAAATTCTCCGTTTTCATCGTATTTTTCCCTAACCGGTTTCATCTTTTCTTCTGCTATTTTTTTAGCTAATTCCTTAATCATCTGCTGTTCTTCACTAAGAAAATAATTCATTCTTTATCTCCTCTAATAAATAATAGTTTTTTAAACACTTTTTTTAGTCTTATCCATTTTACTTAAAGCATCTTTTGCGGCTTTTTGTTCCGCTTCTTTTTTGTTTTTACCTCGCCCTAAACCCCGAAGTTTATTCCTCCAAAAAACTTCTATCACGAATACTTTTTTATGATCAGGGCCTTCTTCTTTTACTACTCTATACTGAGGAACAATTTTATTATTGCTTTGAACAATTTCCTGAAGAAAACTTTTATAATCTTTGGAAGTAAAAGAAACATCCTTTATCCTTTCCTCAATAAATATCCGAACAACCTCAAAACCTTGATCTAAATAAACAGCACCAATTAAAGCCTCCATTCCATTAGAAAGCAATGAAGAACGCTTTCGTCCCCCGGAAAAAATCTCCCCTTTTCCAAATAATAAATATTTGCCCAAATCCATTTCCTTTGCCCAAAAAGCAAGAACAGTTCTGCTTACTAAATTAGCTTTTAATTTAGACAACTGTCCTTCATCATATTCTTTATGTTTTTTATATAGAAAAGAACTTACCACTGCCGATAGAATACTATCCCCTAAAAACTCCAATCGTTCATTCCATTCGTTTTTTCCATTTTCAAACGCATAAGACTTATGAGTTAATGCTCGCTCAAGTAATCCTTTATCATTAAACTTGATTTTTATTATATTTTCTAATTCTTTTCTCAAATTTCCCACATCTAAATTTATCCTTACTATTTAATATATCTTTTTAAAAAAAAACAAGTCAAACAATTCATTTTTTATATTCTTTTAATACCAGACTGGCGTTGTGTCCCCCGAAACCTAGTGAATTTGAAAGAGCAACTTTTACTTTCTTAGAACGGCTCTCGTTAGGAACATAATCCAAATCACAATCAGGATCAGGAAATTCATAATTTACGGTAGGATGAATAATTTCATCTCTAATAGTTAAAGCACAAGCAATCAATTCTACTGCACCGGCAGCACCTAAAAGATGTCCGGTCATTGATTTGGTAGAAGAAATAGGTATTTTATAAGCATAATCTCCAAAAAGCTTTTTTATTGCCAGGGTTTCCGTTTTATCATTTAAAGGGGTAGACGTTCCATGCGCATTAATATAATCAACCTCTTCGGGATTAATTCCCCCATCTTTTAAAGCTAATTTCATTGCTTCAGAAGAAGCCTTGGCTGTTGAATCCGGAGCAGTTATGTGAAAAGCATCATCCGTTGCCCTATATCCCACTATTTCAGCGTAAATATAAGCCCCTCTTTTTTGAGCATGTTCTAATGATTCCAGCACTAGCATTCCTGCTCCTTCACCCATTATAAATCCATCTCGATGGGCATCAAAAGGACGGGAAGCTTTTTGTGGGGAATCATTTCGTGTAGATAAAGCTTTCAGAGAACAAAACCCCGCAAATCCCAGAGGAGTAATAGCTGCATCCGATCCTCCGGCAATCATTACCTCTGCATCACCATAACGGATATAACGCATACTTTCCCCTATGGAATGGCTTGAACTTGCACAAGCAGAGGAAAGCGAAAAATTAGGGCCTTTCAATCCGTAAGCTATAGCAATTTCTCCCGGAGCAATATTGGTTATTATTTTTGGAATTAAAAAAGGACTTACCCGACGAGGACCTTTACTTAAAAGAGCATTATGCTCATTTTCAATAGTCTGAAGCCCACCCATCCCGGAACCAACAACCACTCCTACCTGATAAGGATCTTCTTCTTCCAGATTCAACTGAGCATCCTCTATTGCCATTTTAGCTGCGGTAACAGCAAATTGGGCAAATCGATCCATTCGTTTTATCTTCTTCTTGTCAATATAAGATTCCGGTTGAAAATTTTTTACTTCCGCATCAAGATGAGAATTATATTGATTTACATCAAAAAAAGAAACATGACCTACCCCTGACTTACCGGACAATAATGCTTTCCAAAACTCATCCTTACCTTCTCCAAGAGGAGAAAGCACACCCATCCCGGTAATTACCACTCGCTGCTTCATCTTCTCTCCTTAACTCTCTTATATTTTTTCTTTTTTCTCCCGCTTTCTTTTCAACAGGATTAAATACGAACCAAAAAAATTGTAAGGGTGGCAAGTAAAAAACCTCATCACCCTTTTTTTGTTTTCTTTGTTGTTTTCTTTGTTGTTTTCTTAAAAAACTACAAAACTTACCTTTTTATCTATTAATCAACAACCGAACAAATCCTTCATTTACATCTCTTTTTTTATTAATAAACTGCAATTTTTTTATTGACTAATTCGAGCTTTTATATACTCAAGGGCTTTACCCACTGAGTCTAATTTCTCTGTTTCCTCCTCTGGAATTTCTATGTCAAATTCTTCTTCCAAAGCAATTATTAATTCCACAGTGTCCAGAGAATCGGCACCAAGGTCATTAGTAAAAGAAGCTTGCGGCGTAACCTGCTCCGCATCCACACCTAACTGCTCAACTATTATTTCCTTCACTCTATCCTCTACTCCCATCTTTCTTCTCACCCCCTATTATAGTGCTAATTTATTTTTTTATATGGCCATTCCGCCATCCAGCTTAATTACCTCACCTGTAATATAGTTTGCTTCATCAGAAGACAGGAAAACACACAAATTAGCTACATCCTCCACCTCACCAAAACGCTTTAAAGGTATTTGTTGATTTACCTTTTCTTTTATCTGTTCGGATAATTTGTCTGTCATTTTAGTGCGTATAAAACCCGGAGCAATAGCATTCACATTAATATTACGGGAGGCAAACTCTTTTGCCCATGTCTTAGTTAAAGAAATTACTCCTCCCTTGGAAGCCGCATAATTAGACTGACCGGCATTACCAATTATTCCCACAATAGAAGCAATGTTGACAATTTTTCCCTTCCGTTGTTTCATCATTGACCGTACAACTGCCTTTGTACAGTTAAAAACACCTTTAAGATTAATACTTATGACTTTGTCCCATTCTTCGTCTTTCATTCGCAGTAATAAATTATCACGGGTAATCCCCGCGTTGTTAATTAATATATCAATTTTGCCAAATTTGTCAAGTATTTTTTTTACCATTTCTTCCACAGAAGAAATTTGCGACACATCTACGGTAACCGCTAACGCCTCCCCGCCTTGTTCCTTTATTCGGGAAACAGTATTTAAACTAAATTCCTCAATGACATCAGCCACCACGACCTTCGCCCCTGACTGGCTGAATTTTAAAGCAATAGAAGCCCCAATTCCTCCTCCTGCACCGGTAACCAAAACAACTTTATCTGTTAATCCCATTTTTTTGTACTCCTCCAAATATAATCTAAATTATTTATTTACACATTTTTAAATTAATACGATAAAAAAAAATTTCTTTTCATTTTTCAATCTTTTAAGGCCTGTAATGTTTTTTCCAATGTATTTTGATTTTCTATGTTTAATACCTTCACATCCTTATTAGTTTGACGTAAGAGACCCCTTAAAACCCTACCCGGGCATATTTCTATGAAAAGATTTATTCCATGCTCGATCATTTTTGAAATACTTTTTTCCCACAACACAGGATTATTAATTTGTTTTATCAAAGCTTTCTTTATGTCTTCTCCCTTAAAATTTAATTCTGCATTACAATTCATTACCACAGGAATTTTTGTGTTTTTCAACTCTA
Source organism: Clostridia bacterium (assembly GCA_030595925.1). Classification (GTDB taxonomy): domain Bacteria; phylum CBDUZB01; class JAGLHV01; order JAGLHV01; family JAGLHV01; genus JAGLHV01. The sequence goes on from JAUVLC010000038.1 coordinate 10,935, forward strand.
TCTTCTCCACTTCCCGGGAGAACTTTTCCGCAGCCGAAGACATCAACTTAGAATGGAAAGGGCCGCTTACATTTAGAATAATTGCTCTTTTAGCCCCCTCATTCCGGGCAAGCTTTACTGCCCGCTCACATGCATCACTATTACCGGCAATAACAATTTGTTGGGGAGAATTGAAGTTTACCGGCTCCACAATCAAATTCATTTCCTTTTCTACCTTACGGCATATCTTTTCGACCATTTCTTTTTTTAAACCAATAATTGCTGCCATTTTTCCGGTATTTGCCAATGAAGCTTGTTGAATAAATTTTCCTCTTTGATTTATAAGCTTCAATATAGTGGAAAAATCTAAGACATTCGCTGCAAACAAAGCAGAATATTCCCCTAAGCTATGGCCGGCTACCGCTGCTATCTTATTACTAAAACCCAAAGGACACTGCTGCATAAATACTTTAAAAAAAGAAACACAGGTGATGAAAATTGCCGGTTGAGTAATTTCGGTTTTTCGCAGATCATCTTCACTTCCTTCAAAAACATGTTTTTTTAAATCAAAATCCAAAAGGGTATCTGCTTGCTGAAAAACTTCCCTTGCTACATCATATTTATCAAAAAACTCTTTTCCCATACCAACATATTGGGATCCCTGTCCCGGGAAAATCAAGCCTATCTTTACTCCCCGGTCAGCAAATTCTAAACGTTCCTGCATCCTTTGTTTCCCCTTATTTCTTACGCATAAAATAACTTAAACAAAACAACAAACTTCTTCGTCCCAATAAAATTATTACACTCTATAACTACAAAATTACCATCGAATTATGCAAGCACCGCTGGTAAACCCTGCCCCAAAAGCCACCAACTCTAAAATATCTCCTTCTTTTACGCCTTTTTCTTTAACCACCTCATCTAATCCTACGGCAGTAGTTGCTGCCGACATATTTCCATATTTATGGATATTAAAAAAAACCTTTTCTATGGGAACTCCTACCCTTTTCGCCACGGCGTTAATTATCCGGGTATTAGCCTGATGAGGAATAATAAATTTAACATCATCCCAATCCAAATTGTTCATTCTCACCGCCTCATTCGCAGATTTAACCATTGATTGAACAGCAATTTTAAAAACTTCATTCCCCTTCATTTTTAAGAAATGAAGTCTTCCCTTTACCGTACTCTCCGTTGCAGGCATCTTTGAACCACCTGCAGGCATATTCAAAAGCTCTGCATAATTTCCATTAGAATTTAGATATGCACCCAGAACTCCCTGTTCTGTCTGCTCTCTACGCAATACAGCAGCACCCGCTCCATCACCAAACAAAACACAAGTATTTCTGTCTTGCCAGTCAGTAACCTTGGAAAGCGTTTCCGAAGCAATAACCAGAGCTGTTTTATAAGTTCCCATCTCCAAATATTGTTTAACGCAAGAAAGAGCATAAATAAATCCGGTACAAGCAGCATTTAAATCAAAACAAACAGCATTCTTAGCCCCTAATTTAGCCTGAAGAATACAAGCAGTAGATGGAAAAAGCATATCGGGGGTAATCGTAGCAACAACCAGCAATTCTATTTCCTCCGCTTTAAGGCCAGCACCCACCAAAGCTTCTTTACTTGCTTCTAAAGCCAAATCACTGGTCGCCTGATTATCAGCGGCTATTCTTCTTTCCCGGATACCGGTCCTACTGACAATCCATTCATTGTTAGTATCTACCAGTTTTTCCAAATCAGAATTAGTTAAAATTTTGTCCGGCAAATAAGAACCGGTACCAATTATTCTCGCTTTATACAATTTTATTCTCCATTATATTTATCAATTTGGGTACAAATTTCCTGATTAATGCTTTTAGAAATTAATTCCGAAGCTACTTTAATTGCACTTTTGATTGCTTTATGACTAGAACTTCCATGACAGATAACGGACAACCCGCTAACACCTAATAAAGGAGCTCCTCCATATTCTTCATAATTGATTCTCTTTTTCACATTTTTAAATACTCTTTTTAATGAATAGGCAGCCATCCGCCATAATCTTTTTTTGTTGATTTCTTCCTTAATCAACGATAACGTCATCTCAGCTACGCCTTCTCCAAGCTTTAAAATAATATTCCCCACAAACCCGTCACATATTACTACATCGGCTTTTCCCTGAAGGACATCTTTTCCTTCTAAGTTACCCACAAAATTCAAACCGCTTTTTTGTAATAAATTAAAAGTTTCTATTCTGAGTTCATCCCCCTTAGTAGCCTCTTCTCCGATATTTAAAAGACCGACTTTGGGAAAATCAACCCCAAAAATATCTTTAAAATAGACACTCCCCATAATTGCAAATTGCAGTAAATTTCTGGCTTTACAATCAACATTTGCACCGACATCAATTAAGGTACACATACCTTTTCTGGTAGGCATTGGAGAAACAATTGCCGGACGATTTACCCCGGGTAATCTTTTTAAATGCATTAAACTCGCAGCCATTATTGCACCTGAATTACCGGCAGAAACGCATGCCTTTGCTTTTCCTTCTTTGAGTAATCGTAAAGCTACCATAATAGAAGAATCTTTTTTTTGCCGGCAAGCAAGAGCAGGAGCTTCATCCATGGCTACAACTTGCGGAGCATGTACAATTTTCAATTCTAACCCTGAAACATCAAATTGTTTTAACTTTCTCCTTATTACCTCTTCATTACCCACTAAAATAACTTTATACCCATATTCCTTACAAGCCTGCACTACACCACTTATTATCGTATCCGGAGCATTATCACCACCCATAGCATCAACTGCAATCCACATTTAATTCCTCCAAAAAGAACCCGTCCCTATTTTTTATCAGCTTTTTTTTCCTTTTTTCCCTTTATTTCTTTCTTTTCCTTTATTTGCTTCTTTTCCTTTACTTGCTTCTTCTCCTTTATCTGTTTCTTCTCGCCCTTCTCTTTTTTTTCCTTTTTTTCCTTTATTTTAATCACCTCTTTACCATTATAAAAACCACAATGTAAACAAACATGATGAGGCAATTTAGGTTCTTTACACTGTGGACAAAAAGATAAATCAGGTAAAGAAATTTTCCAATTTGCTCTTCTCTTATCTCTCCTTGATTTTGAATGCCTTCTTTTTGGATTAGCCATTTTTATTTCTCCCTTTTTATCACTTAAAATACTTTACTTATATAATACCTAAAAAAATATCTCTATAAAAAATTACTGTTTTCTTCAAAAATATATTTCCAATATCATACTTATCAAGCCATCATTTGTCAATAAAAAACATTTTTTTTATCTCTTCTATTAATTATCGATTTAGTCTTTTTTCAAGCTTTGTACTATTTTCTTTGTATCACGGGCAATAATTAATTCTTCGTTAGTCGGAATACAAAACACTTTAACCTTAGAAGATTGTTTACTAATAATAGATTCTTTTCCTATCGCTGCATCATTCTTCTCTTTATCTATGTTTACTCCCATAAAAGTCAGTTTTTCACAACATTTCTGCCGTACCAGAGGAACATTCTCACCTATACCGGCTGTAAAGATAATAACATCCACCCCATTCAAAACGCCGGCATAAGAGGCAATATATTTGCGTACCTGATAACAAAAAATTTCCAAAGCCAAAGAAGCACGGGAATTATTCTCCTTGATTTCCTGCAATATTTCCCGCATATCATTACTTACACCGGAAATACCATATAAACCACTTTGTTTATTTAAAAGTGTCACCACCTCTCCCAAAGAAAGACCTTCTCTCCCAATCAAATGAAATACTACCGTAGGATCTATATTTCCGCATCTGGTTCCCATAACTAAACCCTCTAAAGGAGTAAAACCCATTGAAGTATCTACCGACTTACCTTTTTCAATCGCAGAAATACTACACCCATTACCTAAATGGCAAGTGATAATTTTAAGTTCTTCTATGGACTGTCCGATTAATTCACCAACCCGTTCTGACACATAACGATGGGAAGTTCCATGGAAACCATAACGTCGAATATCATATTTTTGATAAAGTAAATAAGGAAGTCCATAAATGTAAGCATATTTAGGCATCGTTTGGTGAAAGGCTGTATCAAAAACAGCTACCTGAGGAATACCGCTTAATAAAGTTTCGCAGGCTTTAATTCCCCTTAAATTATGCGGATTATGTAGTGGAGCTAATTCTATACAATCTCTAATATCCTGTCTGACATCTGAATTTATTAAAACGGAACTGGCAAACTTTTCTCCCCCATGAACCACACGATGGCCAACAGCACTAATCTCGCCCGTATCATTAATTACACCGTAGTTGGGATGAATTAAAGTATTAATTATCAATCTAACTCCGGTATTATAATCCGGTATTTCCCTTACCATTTTCTTTGCTTTTAATTCCCCGTCTTTCTGAAAATGATGATATAACAATCCATCATGCATGCCTATCCGTTCCATTAGTCCATAAGCAATAATCTGCTCCCCAATCATCTCAATTAATTTATATTTTATTGACGAACTCCCACAATTCAAAATTAATATCTTCATTTTTCCTCTTTTCTATTTTATCTGTTAAATTCCCAAATTTTTTCAATTTATAATTGTCTGTTGCCTTTTTTCTTTTGCCATTTGCAGTCTTTTATCTTTTATCTATGGACTATGGATTAATTTTTGTCTTTTACTTCTTATACTCTTTTCTCTCCCAATTATAAATTTCTTCCTCAGGAAAAAAGAAATTTATTTCTCTTTGAGCAGATTTAGTCGAATCAGAACAGTGAACAACATTATGCCGATTATCACGGGCATACATCTTTCTTATTGTACCTTCTTCCGCCATATCAGGATTAGTATTACCTACAATCTTTCGCAATCCGGATATTATTTCATCCCCCTGCCAAATCATTACTAAAGAAGGATTTGAAGACATAAAAGAAACCAATGGGAGATAAAAATCCTTTCCCCAATGTTCTTTATAAAATAATTCCGCCTTTTCCTTGTCTAAAAAAAACATCCTGCAAGCCACCATTTTAAAATTTTCTTTCTCCAAAAAAGCAATGATTTTTCCTGCTGTTTTTTTACTTAATCCGTCCGGTTTAATTATTACTAAAGACTGTTCCATTATTTTTTTCCTCTTCTAATAATTTCATACAAATCATTTCCTTTGGTATCAATCCCCACAATAACAGGGAATTTTTCTACCTCCAACCTATAAATAGCTTCACATCCCAGATCAGGATAAGCAACCAAATCATTTTTGATTATACACTTTGAATATAAAGCTCCACAACCTCCATAAGCAATAAAATAAATTGCTCTATGTTTTTTTATTTCTTCTCTAACTGCTATAGAACGTTCCCCTTTCCCAATCATTCCTTTTAGCCCATATTTTAATAACAAGGGAGTAAAGACATCCATCCTATAGCTGGTAGTCGGACCTGCTGCCCCAATAATTTTACCTGGTTTAGCCGGTGTTGCTCCCGTATAATAAATTACTTGATTTCTAAAATCAAAAAAATTTTTGGTTTTACCTTTCAAACCCACCTTTTTTATGCTATCAACAATTCGTTTATGAGCCTGGTCCCTGGCAGTATAAATAATCCCATTGATTAAAACTTTTTGCCCCACCTTTAACTCACAAAATTTTTCTACATCAAAAGGGAGACATATTTTCGTATCCATAATTCATCCTATCATTAAATTTCTATTTCTCTGTACCGATTTGCCCAACAGGAAATATTTACTGCTACCGGCAGCCCGGCAATATGAGTAGGATATGTTTTGATATATACCCCTAAAGCAGTAACCTTTCCGCCTAAACCCGCCGGACCAATATTCAACTTATTTATTTCTTCCAAACATTCCCGTTCTAATTCCTTAATTTTTTTGTTCTTAACTAAACTTTTAGTCCTCAAAACCAAGGATCTTTTAGCCATTAAAACAGCCTTATCCATTGTTCCTCCTATTCCTACTCCAACCATAATAGGAGGACAGGGATTAGCTCCTGCTTTTTTTACTGTTTCTACGACAAATTTTTTTATTTCCCCATTTCCTGCCGCAGGACTAAACATCTTTACCTTACCCATATTCTCACAACCAAATCCTTTAATAGAAAGGGTAATTTTTATCTTATCCCCGGGAACATTCCTGGTATAAATAATTGCGGGTGTATTATCCTGTGTGTTTTCTCTGGTTAAAGGGTCTACTACTGATTTGCGCAAATAACCTTCTTTATACCCTCTCCTTACCCCTTCCTGAATAGCTGCCTCTAAATCAGTCTCTGCATCATTTCTTTTATGTTGAATTTTTACCTGTGCACCAATCCGGATAAAAACCAACACCATCCCGGTATCCTGACAAAGAGGAATTTTAAGTTTTGAAGCAATTTTACAATTTTCTATTATCCGAGAAAAAACTTGTTTAGATAAATTTTCCCGTTCAGTTTTATAAGCATTTTTTAACAACTTAAGAACCCGGGGAGACAAAAAATAATTTGCCTCTATACATAAATTCTTTACTGTCTCAGTAATTACATCTGTATTTATTTGTCTCAAAACTTAACTTCCACTCCTTTAATTCCCGCCACGTTATTCTCAATAGCTGCTTTAGCTACTGCACGGGCAACAACTTTCCTTACTTGCAGGTTATCAACAGAAGGAATAAAGTTATCTTCCGATAAATCATTTTCCGGAATTAAATCAGCAAGAGCAAAAGCAGCAGCATATTTCATATCCTCAGTAATACGACTCGCCCGAACATCCAATGCCCCTCTCATAACCCCCGGAAAAGCCAGCACATTATTAATCTGGTTGGGATAATCAGAACGCCCCGTAGCTAATAATCTTGCCCCTACTTTTTTAGCTTCCTCCGGCATTATTTCAGGAGTGGGATTGGCCATAGCAAAAATTATAGGGTCATCTTCCATTTTTTGTATCATTTCTTTAGTTAAAACATTAGCTACAGAAACACCAATAAAAACGTCTCTGTCCTTTATAACCTCTTCTAACGGCCCTTTTATTTGTTTTTTATTAGTAATCAAAGCTATTTTCTCTTTTTCCGGATTCATCCTCTGGTTTCTTCCCTGATAAATAGCCCCCTGGGTATCACAAAGAATAACATCTTCGACTCCATAGTCCACTAAAAATTTAGTAATTGCAATCCCTGCTGCACCTGCACCATTAACTATTACCTTTGCCTCATCTATTTTTCTGTTACTTAATTTCAAAGCATTAATTAACCCTGCCAAAACAACAATTGCCGTTCCGTGCTGGTCATCATGAAAAACAGGAATATCCAATTCTTCTATCAATCTTCTTTCTATTTCGAAACAACGGGGAGAAGAAATATCTTCCAGATTTATTCCCCCAAAAGAAGGGGATATGTTTTTAACTATCTTTATAATTTCCTCTGTATCCTGGGTAGCCAAACAAATAGGGAAAGCATCTACATTGCCAAATTCCTTAAACAAAATAGCCTTACCTTCCATCACCGGTAAAGCAGCAAAAGAACCTATATTACCTAAACCCAAAACTGCTGAACCATCCGTTACAATGGCAATCATATTTCCCGTAGAACAATAATCATAAACCAAATCTTTGTTTTTATTTATTTCCAAACAAGGCCAGGCTACCCCCGGGGTATAAAGTAATCGCAAGTTGTCCCTGTTTATCTTAATTTTACTTTGTACGGATATCTTGCCCTTATATTCTTTATGTATTTCCAATGATTTTTTCTTTAATTCATTAACATTCATCGTTTTTTATCCTTTTTATAATTGCCTCGGTCATCTCCGCCATACCTACCGGACTCGAATCTTTTTTGCCTCTTTTTAAATCATAAGTTACAAATTTCCCTTCAGCAATAACCCCGGCTACTGCCTTTTCTACTCTATCAGCTGCCTCATTTTCATTTATAAATCTTAACATCATTACACCTGACAAAATCATTGCAGTCGGATTAACCTTATTCTGGTTTTTATATTTGGGAGCACTGCCATGGGTTGGCTCAAAAAGAGCAAGTTCATCACCCAAATTAGCCCCCGGAGTTACCCCCAATCCTCCCACCAATCCCGCACATAAATCGGAAATTATATCCCCGTAAAGATTGGGAAGAACTATTACATCATAAAGCAACGGCTTCTGTACTAACTGCATACACATATTATCTACAATACGATCTTCAAATTCAATATCGGAATAATCTTTTGCTACCTGGCGAGCTACCTCCAAAAAAAGCCCATCTGTATGTTTCATTATATTTGCTTTATGTACAGCAGTGACCTTCCTGCGATTATTTTTTCTCGCATATTCAAAAGCAAATCTTATGATTTTTTCAGAGGCAGAATAAGAAATAGGTTTTATGCTTATTGCTGTGTCCTTTTTCATTTCCACATTTTTTTTACTTTTTATAAAATCTATAAGTTCCTGCGTTTCTTTCTTTCCTTCTTTAAATTCTATTCCGGCATAAAGGTCTTCAGTGTTTTCGCGAACAACCACTAAATCAATATTCGTATAATTTGAACTAACCCCCGGATATGATTTACAAGGACGCAAGCAAACATATAAATTTAGTTTTTTTCTTAAACTAACATTAACACTGCGAAATCCTTCCCCTACCGGTGTAGTAATCGGGCCTTTTATTGCCACCTTGTTTTTCTTTATTGCTGCCAACACCTTATCAGGTAAAGGTGTCCCTTCTTTTTCCATTACATCTACTCCGGCATGGACTTCCTCCCATTTAATATCTACCCCTGTCGCTTCAATACAACGCTTAGCCATCTCTGTGATTTCCGGACCAATTCCATCACCCGGAATTAAAGTAATAACATGCATAAAATATTCCTTTTAATTAGAATTTTAAAATTTTAAATTTTTTAAGCATTTTTAAATTATTGTACCTAATTTGAAAATATATGTCACAAATAGTCATAAATCCCCCTAACCCCCTTTTTCAAAGGGGGAAAATTCGTTCGTGTCAAACATTGTCATAAATGCAAACAAACAAATCCAAAATACTAAATTTAAAACAAAAAAAATGAAGGTGAAATGTGTTTTGAAGGATATAGCAACCTTTCCAACTCATATGTCTATTGTCTTTTTTCTTTTACTTTGTGCCTGTTGTTGTCTTTAGTATTTATCTTTATCTTTGTCTTTGTCTTTGTTTTTTAATTTTTTTAACTAATAACTAATAACTGTAGTTTCTGTCTATGGACTATCGACTGTGGACTATGGACTGTTTTATTGCCTTTGTGTCGGTTAAATCTTAACAGTAAAAAAAATTATTATAATTTAAATCCTTTATGTTTCTTTATATGTTCTACCAACCCGCCATCCTTTAATAAAACCTGCATTGTTTCCGGTAATGCCTTTATATCTATTGTTTTTTCTTTAGTTAAATTAACTAATTTTCCATTAGCCAAATCAATTTCTAATTTATCATCTTCCTCTAACTCATCGGTATTACATTCAATCAAGGGCAATCCGATATTAAAAGCATTGCGATAAAAAATTCGGGCAAACGATTTAGCAATTACCAAAGAAATTTTTGCATACTTTATTGCTTGAAGTGCCTGTTCACGGGATGAACCACAACCAAAATTAACCCCGGCTACAATAAAATCCCCTACTTCTATCCGTTTATAAAAATCAGGTTCTATATCTTCCATTACATGCTCTGCAAGCTTGACAGGATCCTGAATTTTAAATTTATACCTACCGGAAATAATATAGTCAGTATTAATATTGTCAAACTCTTTGATTCTTCTCACTTTACCTTTAAAAATCATATTTTTCCCCTTTAACAAGAAACTACTTCTTTACACAAATAGTCATAAATGCAAACAGGCACAAAGGCATCAAGGCACAGAGGCACAAAGTTAAAAAAATAAAAACTAAAAACAACTAAAAACTTATACGCAGGCTAAAGCCTGCGGCTACCCCCCTCCTCTTAATCTCCTCCCACAAGGGGAGGAGAAACAAAAAAACAGCAGAGCACACTCTACAACTCCAAACCAAAAAATCAAATTCAAAACAAAAAAATGAAGGTAAAATGTGTTTCGAACGATATAGCAAATTTTTCGCGTAGGGGTGGGCTTGCCCACCCTTTAATTAGCGTTTGCAAACCGCTTTTTT
>JAUVLC010000071.1 GCA_030595925.1 Clostridia bacterium
AATAAATAGTTTGACTATATTGCTCTTTTAATAGTAAAATCTTTTTATCGTTACTTTGCTCTGATTTTATGCTGGTAGAAGTTACCGGAATAGGTGGTAGAAGTTTTCCGGAATGGGTGGTAGAAGTTACCGGAATATGCAGAGTATTGCCATCCGTGAGGAATTAACGGACGAGTGGCAGAAACGAGGCATTCAGGAGCAGAAAGATTACGCTATTTTAACGGCTGAAATATCCAAAGCGACATTTGATATGACCCCTTCTGAATATAAGAAGTTTAAGAGGCTTAAGCGTGAGAATTTACGAGATCACATGAATGATTTAGAGCTTATTTTCTCCATGCTTGGTGAAGCCTCAACAACAGAAATTGCTCGTAATAAGAACACTCAAGGATTATTTGAAAATAAAAAATCTGCCAGACAAGGCGGTGAAGTTGCTGGGAAAGCCCGCAGGGATTTAGAGAAAAAAAGTGGTAAGAAAGTCGCCAGTAAGAAAAACTATCTAGAAGCTCCGCAGGATAAAAAATTACTGAAAGACAATGATTGATAATAAAGGATAATGCTTAAAGTTGTAAAGTATAGTAGTGTTCCAAAGGAAGACTTAGGGGACGTTGTTTAAAGGTTTAAAGTTAAACAAGATAAAGAGAAGAGTTCTATTTTTAAATTAAAACAAAAGAATAAAAAATATATTTTTGTTATCAACATTGACCAGCCCGGGGAGTTTTTCTTTTTCTTGAGGGGATTGTATCCCTTCAAGAAAAAGAAGACTATTTGGTTTCAGGAGAGAGACAATGTGAGCTTGTCCTGAGGAGCGAAACGACGAAGGAAGTCCTACCCGGAGGTGATTTTATCCTCTTCCTTTCTTTTTTGCCTAACAACCCGGGCTTTTGTTAATTCTGCCAGTTCTTCATACCAGTCTTTTCCCATACATAATATTTATTTTTATATCAGAGGGTGTCATATGTATTGTAGCATTCCCACAGCCTTTTAATTAAAAAGCTTGACAAAAATAACAAACTGATACTATAATCATAGCAGTATAATAATTTTTGTGGAGGAGTAGAATGAAGATTTTAACTAAAGGTACAGATTATGCTATTCGTGCTTTAATAGTTTTGGCTTTGGATAAGAATCGTTTCATTTCGGCAAGGGAAATATCTCAAGAACAAAACATTCCTTATCAGTTTTTACGAGGGTTGTTGCGAAAATTAAAAAAAAAGAAGTTGATCGAATCCAAAGAAGGCATGGGCGGTGGGGTTCGTATTATTAAAAATTCAAAACAAATAAATATTTTTAATCTGATAAAAATATTTCAAGGTGATTTTGAAGTGTCCGAATGTATGTTTAAAAAAAATATTTGCCCAAACAGAAAGTCTTGTGTGTTGAGATCTGAGCTTAAACGTATTGAATATGATATTGGCGTAAAATTTAGGAATATTACATTGGCGAAATTATTAGCAAATATAGATAAAAAGTCTTGGCGTGGATATGTGTAAGGAGATGTTTTAGATGGTTGTGAGTCTTTGTTTCTCAGGGAAAAGGAACATTATCTTGGGAGTGATTTCAAGAGAATAAATCACGCTAAAGCAGTACTTGATTTTGCGAAGAAATTGATGAAGGCAGAAGGATGTGACGAGAAAGTCATTGTTCCATCAGCTAAATAAAAAAGAAAAAATCATTAATGATAAATTTAAAACAAAAACAGGGATTGATTTAACCATAAAATTATTTAAAAAAAAGGAGGAATAAATATGTTTTGTTTTCAATGTCAGGAAACTGCAAAGAATCAAGGATGTACGATTAAAGGAGTATGTGGAAAACCCGGGGAAACCGCTGATGTTCAGGATTTGCTTATTTATGTGTGCAAAGGAATTTCTTTTTACGGGAGGCGTCTTAAGGAAATAGAGTCTGTCGATAAGAAGTTCGGACATTTTATCTGTCAGGCTCTTTTTATCACGATCACAAATGTTGCTTGGGACGATGAGTCCATTATAGGAAGGATCAAAGAAGCTCTGAAAATCAGAGATAAAATTAAAGAAGTTTTCTTTGCCGCCTATAGTAAGAAATTTGGAAAGGGTTTCTCCGAGGCATTGCCTGATTGCGTCGCATGGTATTCGGATGATAATTTGAAGATTCTCGCTAAAGCCAAGTCTGACGAATTGCGCATTATCGCTCAAGACAATGAAGATGTGAGGTCTTTGCGGGAATTGCTTATTATAGGATGCAAGGGGATTGCTGCTTATGCTGATCATGCCGCTGTGTTGGGACGTGAAAAAGAAGAAATATACGATTTTATTATGGAAGCTTTGGATTCGACCATAAGATATCTGACGGTTGATGATATGGTAGCAATGGTTCTAAGAGCCGGAGAAAAGGCTGTTTCGACCATGGCTCTTTTGGATGAAGCCAATACAGCTAGCTACGGTCATCCTGAAATTACCGAAGTTAATTTGGGTGTTAGGAAAAATCCGGGGATCCTGATAAGCGGTCATGACCTTAAAGACATGGAAGAACTGCTCAAGCAAACCGAGGGAACGGGTATCGATGTGTATACCCACGGTGAAATGCTTCCGGCGAATTATTATCCCTCTTTTAAAAAGTATACTCACTTTGTAGGTAACTACGGCGGGTCTTGGTGGCATCAGAATAAAGAATTTGAGTCTTTTAATGGGCCTATTATCTTGACGACCAACTGCTTGATTCCAATCAGGAAGGAAAATACCTATTTGAAAAGGTTGTTTACTACCGGAGTAGTCAGCTATCCGGGAGCCAACCATATACCGGATAGAGCGAAAGGAGGTTCTAAGAACTTTTCAAAGGTAATCGAACTTGCCAAAACCTGCAAGTCGCCTGAAGAACTGGAAAGCGGCACTCTTGTCGGAGGGTTTGCCCATAATCAGGTCATCTCTTTAGTGGATAAGGTGGTAGAGGCGGTTAAATCGGGCGAGATCAAGCGTTTTGTGGTCATGGCCGGCTGTGACGGCAGACAGAACACTCGAAATTATTTTACAAAAGTAGCCGAGAATTTACCCAAAGATACGGTTATTCTTACGGCAGGGTGTGCCAAATACCGTTACAATAAATTAAAATTGGGAGACATTGGCGGAATTCCCCGTGTTTTAGATGCTGGACAGTGCAATGACTCGTATTCCCTGATAGTTATTGCGTTAAAATTAAAAGAAGTATTCGGGCTGAAGGATATTAATGACCTGCCGGTATCATATGATATTGCGTGGTATGAACAGAAAGCAGTTACGGTTTTTCTCGCTTTGCTTTCTTTGGGAGTTAAGGGAATGCGATTGGGTCCGACGTTGCCCGCTTTCTTATCGCCGAATGTTATCAAGGTGCTGGTGGATAAATTTGACATCAAGGCGATCGGGACGGTTGAGGAAGATATTGAGGCAATGATGGCAGGAAAATAAAGAGAATATATATGGAAGGAAGGTTTGTTTTATGAATGTTAGAAACATGGGGGACATTGCTTAAAGTTTTAAAGTTCAGCAAAATAAAGAGGGGAGTTCTATTTTTTAAACCAAAAAATAGAATAACTATAATATTTTAGTAAAAGATTTTTGTTATCAACATTGACCAGCCCGGGGAGTTTTTCTTTTTCTTGAGGGAAATCCCCTTAGAATTAAATAGCTAATCTTCTCAAACCTTTCCAAAAAAGAAGAAAAGATACATTATTTTTCTTGACAGTAATATACGATGAATGATATAATTACGCAGATTGCATAACGCAGAATGCGTAATAGGGGGCAAGATGAAAAATCCATTCGTATATGGGAAAGAAGTATCCGGTGATAATTTCTGTAACAGGAAGAGAGAGAAAAATGAGTTATATCGTGATATTATTAATGGACAGAATGTTATTATTTTTTCGCAAAGAAGGTTAGGAAAGACTTCTCTAATTAATGAAGTTTTCAATAAATGTCGAAAAAAAGGAATTATTCCGATATATGTTGACCTTTATCCGATGTTATCAGAAGAAGATTTTATACGTATCTATGCTAAGTCTATTGCAGAAGTTGTGTGGGGAAAGATAAGGAAAAAATTAAAAGAAATTACACAGTTTTTCCACAAGGTTCGTCCTACATTTACTGTCAATCAAACAGGAGAGATATCCTATAGCTTTAACGTCGATAGAAAAGCGATAATTCCGTCTATTGAGGATGTATTGGATGGTGTAAAAAGGTATGCGGATAGAAAAAAGAAAAAAATAACAGTTTGTTTTGACGAATTTCAGCAAATTGGACAGTTAAAAACTGATAAACTTGAGAAAATAATGCGTTCTTCATTTCAAAAACATAATAATATAGCATATGTTTTCATGGGAAGTAAAAAACATCTCATTACGGATATGTTTAATAATCCTAATAGACCTTTTTATAGAAGTGCTAAGTCTTTTCCCCTTGAGAAAATAAATAAAAGTGAACTTTCATTATTTATTCAAGATAGATTTCAAACGACAGAAAAGTCCATTTCAAAAGATTTAATAGGGGAGATACTTGATGTATGTGAATTACATCCTTATTACGTTCAATATTTTTGTCATATTATATGGGAGCGAGCGATTGACAGAAAGAGTGTGAAGCAAGAGGATTTACGCGAAGGGCTTAAACTTTTACTTAAAAGAGAATCTTCTACCTATGAAGCTACCTGGGATCTTCTTACCGTTAAGCAAAAACAAGTACTTGTAGCGATTTCTAAGGTCTCTCCAAATGATAAACTTTTTTCTTCTGAATTCCTCGAAAAACATAATCTTGGTTCAGCTTCAAGTGTTCAGCGAACATTGCGTAGTTTGATTAATAAGGATCTGATTGATAAGGCAGGAGAAATTTATAAGATAATAGATATATTTTTTAAAAAATGGATTTTGCAGTTATAATATTTGTTATTTTAGTTAAAATAGGGACAGCTGAGAAATAAAGAAAACCGTTTTATCTTTATGTTAACATTTTATTAGTAATTAAGAAGTATAGAAGAAACATATTTAATTGATATGGTGACTGTCGCTGGTTTTCTTTACTCTTAAACATAAGAGAAAAATATATTTTTGTTATCAACATTGACCAGCCCGGGGAGTTTTTCTTTTTCTTGAGGAAAAAAATTTTCCTTAAAATTAATTGGCTAATTTTTTTCAAAGTCTTCCAAAAAATAAGAAAAGATCCATTATTTTTCTTGACACCACAAAATTAATCTTATATAATCTTATATAGTTAAAATACAAGATTAATTTTGTGAGAAATATGAATAATTTTACACAAAGACTACAAAATATTCCTGTAGAAATATGGACAAAGATTACTCAAATTGACGAGTTAAAGGGACAATGGATTGCCGGAGCTAAATTAAGTCCCCAGGTATTAGGCCGGCTTAAACGGTCTGTCCTGGTAACTTCAACAGGTTCTTCCACTCGCATAGAAGGGGCTCGAATGTCTGATGAAGATGTTGAGAAGCTTATGCGAGGTATTTCTATCCGAAAATTCAAGGATAGAGATAAACAGGAGGTAAAAGGATATTATGAATTACTGCAGAATGTTTTTGCCTCTTGGAAGACCATAAAATTATCTGAAAGTACCATTAAACATTTTCATAAAGAACTTTTAAAATATGTAGAAAAAGACAAATTACACCGTGGTGATTATAAGAAACGGGAAAACAAGGTAATGATGGTTGATGAAGACGGAAATTTAGTAGGGACTTTATTTGATACGGTTCCTGCTTACCTAACTCCTAAAGAAATGCAGGAATTAGTAGAATTTACACAGCGTGCATTGGAAGAAGCAAAATATCCCCCTCTGCTTATTATAGGAAATTTCCTTATTGAATTTCTCAATATACATCCTTTCGACGATGGGAATGGTCGTCTCTCGCGAATACTCACCAATCTGCTTTTGCTTAAGGCCGGTTATTTATATGTGTCTTATGTATCGCATGAAAAATTGATAGAAGATAATAAACCTGATTATTATATGGCTTTGCGAAAGAGCCAGAAAACCCTAAAGACTAAAAAGTCCGGGATAGTTCCCTGGCTTGACTTCTTTTTTTCGGTTATATTTAAACAATCTAAGATGGCCGTGGAATTGCTTTCTAAAGAAAATGTCGAAAAACTATTATCTGTTAAGCAGTTAGCGGTATGGAACTATTTACAATCTGTAGAGGAGGCTTCACCGGGGGAAATAGAGAAGAAGACAAAAATCGCTCGTCCCACAGTAAATCAGGCATTGGATAGACTTTTGCGTCTTAAAAAAATTGAACGGCTTGGTTTGGGCAGAAGTACCCGATATAAAAAAAGTTAATTCAAAAAAAGAGATACCTAGTCTTTATGTTTCCTTACCCTTGGGGATAAGAAAAAATATTAACTTATTATCTTAAAACCGTTGTATAATTAATTTTTTCAATCAAATTAATTATACAACGGTTTTGATTTTAGTTTTGAGACAGCTATGTCCAGTGTAACTTATCTAAAATATTTTAAGATGCTAAAAGAAAGGGGATAGAGAGTATAGAGGACACCCGCTGTTAGCGTGTCGACAGTGGCGGCTCAGCATGGTGTTATGCAAAATAAAATGAATAAAAGAAAAAATTATATCTATATTTTCTGGATATGTTTTGCAATTTTTCTCTTTGGCATATTATATAGAAATATTATTATTTCCTTACTGGCATTAATAGTCACTTTCTTAATTATTCTAATAATTCAATTAAACCGGGGTTATACATTAACTCGTTCTTGGAAAGAGGGTATATCCAAAAGAGAAAAACCTGTCATTTATTGGCTTTCTATTTTTGCATAGATACTGATGCTTGTTTTTCTTGTATATGCGATAGTTGATATTTTTTGTAGATATTGAGTAATTAACTTTTAAAATTAAAAGCATAACAAATCAATAGAAATTATGGCACGTAGTTTAAAGTTTTAACAGAAGAAACGAGAAGTGTTCTATTGTATTTAGCAAGTAAATATCTGAAGGAACCAGATGAGAAATTAGGGAAATTATTAGGGATTGGATTAGTTATAATAAGTATAATAAAAGAAGAAGGCAGATTTTTGTGTAATAAAAAAGGGAGCGGAAAATTGCTTTTTTAATAAATTAAAACTTCAAATTACGGCTTTTACAGTCTTACATTTTTTCCCCTTGACAATGAAGCGAATGTATGATATAATCGCTTCATATAAAGAAGCGAAAGAGGTGTTAAATGTCGTATATATGGGATCTAAAAGAATGGCCTTATTTTAAATGGCAAAGCGATAAACTAATTGATAGTTTGAGTCGTGCAAGGTTTACTCAAGGAAAATTGTTAAGTAAAATACGTTCTTTGGGATTAGCCCTTGGTCAGGAATCGAGATCCGAAATATTAATCGAAGAAACAATCAAAACGGCTGCCATCGAAGGGATACTCTTTAATAGAGAAGCAGTGCGCTCATCCGTTGCCAGAAAATTAGGATTACCGACAGCAGGGTTAAAACCATCCGATAGAAATGCAGAGGGGTTAATCGATGTAATTCTTGACGCGACTATGCATTACAAGAAATCACTAACAATAAAACGTTTAAAATCGTGGCAAGCAGCATTATTTCCTACGGGGTACTCTGGTTTGACAAAGATTCGGGTTGGGAAATGGCGTGGGAAAACAACAATGCGCGTGGTGTCTGGACCAATAGGGCGGGAAAAGATTCATTTTGAAGCACCACCGGGGAATAGAGTTGTTTTTGAGATGAAAAAGTTTATATATTGGTGGGAAAAATTGTCGAAGACTATAGATGGACTGTTAAAAGCGGGAATTGCACATTTTTATTTCGTGACTGTTCATCCGTTTGAAGATGGTAATGGTCGGATAGCCAGAGTGCTGACAGATATGGCATTAGCACAAGATGAAGATCTATCAAAAAGATATTATTCCCTTTCCGGCAGAATAATGGCTGAGAGAAAAGCATATTATGAAATCTTAGAGAGAAGCCAGAAAGGTTCACTGGATATAACGACATGGTTATTATGGTTTCTTAAATGCTATGTGCATGCTATAGAAGATTCGAAGGAAGCTATAGCTATAGTGTTGCAAAAATCGGCGTTTTGGCAAAAACATGCTCAGACTATATTAAACAAAAATCAGCAAAAAATAATCAATCGTTTGTTAGAGGCAGGACAAGATGGGTTTGAAGGAGGTTTGAGTACAAGAAAATATGTAGCAATGACAAAGACAAGTAGGGCCACAGCATACAGAGATATTACTGATTTATTGAAGAAAAAAATATTGATTCGTCGGAAAGCTCAGGGACGAAATGTATCCTATGATCTGATTTTTCCTTCTATTGAGTAAAAGGAAGGAAATTAACAGGAGAATAGGCGACATAGTTTAAAGGTTTAACAGGAAAAAAGTGAAAGCAAAAGAAAGAAGGTAAGAGAAGTGATAAGTATAAAAAAAGGAAAAGGCAGAAATTTTTGTAAAGAGAAAGAGATTGAATCGCGTATATTGCAATGAATTAAACTATTAAACAGCGTACCTCCAGAAGGAAACAAATGAGAAAAGTAAAAATCTCCATAGAAGATCTAATAGAGGCATTTGAGAACTGTTCATTTGATGTTCAAGGAAAACAAAGGGGTAAAACCTCGAAAATAGAAAGTAATTGACAAGGGAGGATGAAAAAATAAGATAAAAATAGGGCAAGACTATACCGATTACAAGGGAAGATATTTGGGATGAGATATTAACGGGTTTAATCGCGGAGAAGTTAATGAAAAAAGACAAGAAGTTGAAGAAAGAGATAAATGAAATAATTTCTACTTTCGAGGTCTGACCCCATAATTTTTTTATTAGTGGAGAAGGAGACTATATTGTTTTTGATACTGATGATCTATCAGGAAATGGTTATGTTGGCTATATTTTTACCGGTGGAGAATATTTCATTACTAAGAAATTTACTTTCACTTTAGATATTGGTCCTGATTTGATTAGTTTAAAAGAAGACGAATGTAACGAAAATGTAAATGGGGTTGAGTGGCTCTTTAATTTAGGTATTAACTATTACTTCAAATGATTCATGATGTTGGGGGAAGATAACAATGAGAATAAAGAAGATAAGATTTTTACCCATAATCCTTATTTCCATTTTGACACTTCCTGCTTCTGTGGGACAATCGGGAGAATTACATTTTGGAATAATAAAAGCTATTGAAAAAAAGTTGGATAAACTAAAAAAGAAAGCAGATATTTATAGTGAATTACCGGATATTTCAACATTTATTAGCCAAAAATCAAACCGCTTCATTGTGAATATCGAGGATATAAACGACGGACATCCTTTGAAGGGAAGAAGAGCTAAGACCCCTCATTGCGGTGCCCATGTCGATTTTGATGAAGATGAGTGGCCCAAAGGAGGTAGCGCTCCGGAGAATTATCCACATATATACGCGCCAGTTGATGGAATTGTATATAGGGTTGACTATGTATATCACTTGGAGTTGCAGGACCGTTATGGGTTTGACATAGCTTTTGCAAAGGATAACGACGGCTATATATATATTTTAAGCTATGGGGTTGAACCCATGGTTTTTGAACCGTCAGAAAATCTCTATAGATCTTTCATCCTTATTACCGAGGGCCAGAAAGTGAAAAAAGGAGATATAATAGCCTATGCTTACACGGAAACTGGGAAAGGTCCGGGAACCCATATTCATTTCCATATTGTGCCAGTGAAAAAGGGTCGAGGTGGTAACTTCATGGCTCCGGCGATATTTACCAAAACATTGGTAGATCAATTTCAAGCAAAATGGGATCTTCATAAAAACGATAACGGTGACCCGATGCCTCCCTGTATGGGATACAAACTGGAAGCAGACGAAAATCCTTTTGGAACAGGTGCGATAGATATTTTGTGGTAAGGATAAAAGGAGAGTAATTTATGAAAGAATAAATAATAAAGGAGTTATCAATGGAAGAACTTTTCTTCGAAATATTTGAGTTATTGCCCAGGCAAGGGCCTGGCGATGAGGTTTCAACGAGGAATGCTTTCCAAAAGCTTACTGAATTGCCTAAGTATCCCGAAATACTGGATGTAGGATGCGGAGCGGGTAAGCAAACTATAGCATTGGCAAAGTTAACATCAGGCAACATTACTGCGATGGATAATCATTCACCGTTTATTGAGATACTTAAGCGTAATATTAACCAAGCCGATTATTCAGATAGGATTAAATGTGTTGTTGGGGATATGTCCTCGATGGATTTTGCGGATGAAAGCTTTGATTTGGTGTGGTCTGAAGGCGCTGCGTATATGATGGGATTTGAAAATGCGCTTAAATCTTGGAAAAGATTATTGCGGCCTAATGGATATATGGTTGTGAGCGAACTTGTCTGGTTTAAAGAGGATGCACCGAAAGAAATAAAAGATTTTTTTGCCGGAGAATATCCCGCTATGAAGTATTATAAAGACATTCATCCTATCATTGAGTCGGCCGGATATAAAGCTATTGATTATTTCCAATTGCCGGATAAATCGTGGTGGATAGATTACTATACACCGATAGAAAAGGTAATCGCTGAAAAGAGAATCAAATATAGAGGAGATAAGGATGCTCGGGCGGTATTTGATATATTCCAACTCGAAATGGATATGCATAAAAAATATAGTGAATACTATGGCTATGGCTTTTATATTATGCAGAAAACGAATTAAGCTTTTGCCAAGAGTTCTTAACCATTTTTAATAAGCATTTCCCATAATATTGTCTTAGCAATGCAGGATCATCTGTTTCAACAAGTTCTTTGAGTAAATGGGCAGGCAGATTATTGGCGATTTTCAGCATTTGAGAGATGCGAGCTCGTGAAACCTGGAAATGGACGGCAACATCTGAGCATGAAACACTTGGATTGAGCATCATGTAGGTTTTAGCATCGATAGCGATTCTGGCGATATTTTTCGGCATTTTGACCGGTTGTGGGGGTTGGTGTCGGGAACGGTTGGTCGATTGACAGCTCAAATCGCTTTATCCGGCGTTTATAGACCTTCACAAGTAGTTGAATACATTGGACTTGTGTAGTTTGACTCGTGTCTCGTTCGGGGAGTTTATTTTTCAGTTTCAGACGAGAGACAAGTGAGTTTATCCTGAGGAGAGAAACGACGAAGGAAGTTCTACCTGGCTATCTGGTATCTTTACATAATTAAAAAGAACAATAAACTATATACTGGAATTACTACAGACTTAACTAATCGTTTAAGACAGCATAGACAAGCAAAAATAATTTATAAAGAAGTATTTTCCGATAAATATACAGCTGCAAAACGGGAAAAAGAAATAAAAGGTTGGAATCGTAATAAAAAGTTAGCTTTAGCTATGACTAATCTAAAGTAAGTGAAATTTACACAGAACATTTCATTTTGCTCAATACAAACTTATTCGGAGATATGGATAGACTGTTCAGGTAAACTTCACATAAAAAAATACCTGATTTGAAGTTCTGAGTGGGGCAGTTAGATGAAACGATATGAAAAATAAGAATGTACACATAATAGCAGGACCCAACGGGTTAGGCAAAACGACTTTTGCAAAGACGTTTTTACCTGAATATGCTAAATGTGACCGGTTTATCAATGCAGATCTTATTGCTCAGGGACTGTCACCGTTTTCGCCATCACAGGTTGCTATAAAATCCGGTAAACTTGTTTTAGGGCAGATCAAAGAATATTCAGAAAACCGGGTTGATTTTAGTTTTGAAACAACTATGTCCGGTGTAACTTACCTAAAATATTTTAAGATGCTAAAAGAAAAGGGATATAAAATAAACATTTTCTTTTTGTGGATCCCAAGCTCACAGCTTGCCGTAGCTCGTGTCAAAGATCGTGTAGCACAAGGTGGTCATAATGTGCCGATAGAAGATATAAAGCGTCGGTTTAAACGAAGCATGAATAAATTTTTCAAGGAATATCGTTTATTAGCGGATAAATGGATTTTGTTTAACAATGAGGAGACAACGCCAAAGATCATTGCCAGGAAGCAAAATGCACATATTGAAGTTGTTAATCAGAATTTATTTGCAAATATAACCAAAAAGGTTAGAGTTAGATTATGAAAAAAAGAATGACTATATTAGATAAAGCCGAAGTCGCAATGAAAAAGGCAATAAAAAAGGTTGTTGCTCAACATAAGAAAGATGGCAGACCGCTTTTTATATGGAAAAATGGGAGAGTAAAGAAAATTTTTGCTGAACAAATTAAAAAATAGTAAAACAAAGAAAGGTTGTATTTATCCCATTTTTTTCTAATGAAATGTAAATCATTTTAATCACCTCCTTAAAATACAATATTCTACCTGTCCATCAGTCTATAAGACTTGAGGGAAGTTGCTTAAAGGTGTGCCAAGCAAAGCGTAGGTATTCTTGCTGGTGAGGTTAAGGTAAGCCGAGTCCAGATTGGGTAAAGGTTAGCTGCCAGCCCAACACTGAATTTCACGTTTAGCAAGGTAACGAACTAAACGAAGCTGAAAGGA
>JAUVLC010000148.1 GCA_030595925.1 Clostridia bacterium
GCTATTTAATAATATCCCTATATTCGATTCTGTATCTACTTTCCACTCACTTGGATAATGGGTATTAGATACATCGTAACTTTCATCGGGATGGTCAAAATCATCTGTATAATTGGCAGGACTATCATATATCTCTGTAAATCTTGTCTCTTCCCCGCATTTTACATTTACCGGTATCTCCAACGATGTAGAGGCATTGTTATTCGTTACTCTTACGATAAATTCTTTCTCCTCCCCTGCCCCCAGAGTAAATACCTCATTTAACGGTAAACCCGTTATCGTCCAGCCAACATCAAGTGAAGAAGTATTGGCAGTAAGATTAAACTCTTCTTCCTCCACCCCTTCCTCTTCTATATAGTTATTCCTCACTGTTATCGTGTGATTTACACTCCCCCACCTTTCTACAACACTAAATAGAGGCTCTGCGGTTAATTCGAAAGCGGGGCCTATTTTGAATTGGTGCAGGGTGTCCCACGAAGTATCTGGCGGTTTAGGAATACAGTTTTGTGTGGCAGTTTTGAGTGTTAATTTAACATCAAAATCTCCGGCAATAGCAATTGATGAAATTTCATAATCAATTTGAAAAGAATAGGAATCATTTGGCAAAATTGTTTTTGGTCCACGTAAAGAAGTACCTTTTATAATAAAATATGACGGAGCCGTAACCTCAATTTTAACCTCGTCCATATTAGCAATACTGTCAACATAATTTTTAACAGGGAGTATCAAACTACCTGTATCCCCGGGAGCAACTATAGTAACAGCATATCCTCTTTTACTAAAAATGGCAAATAGCCCTATTACTATTACTAAAAATATGAATATTATTTTTTTGAATTGCATTGAATTACCTATTATCTTTATAAATATGAACTATTTAATTTCTCTGCTTTTTGACAAAATTTATTTTATATTTTCAACCTTTATTCCATTATCGTGTTTTAAATAAATTTTGTCCTTAACTAATCCGATCTTTGTACCTTCTTTAATCGATATTTCTTTTATTTTTTTACCTTTACTAAAACTATATACCATTATTTTATTTGTATATTTTCTTTCTGTTTTTTCACTCACTTTAATAAATTTTGCATCATTAATGACGATATTATTCAATGAATCATCTAAATAAACTTCCCCTACATGATACGGAACATTATCCATTCTATCTATAATTTTGTCATCAAAGGGATCATATAGAATATAAGTTTCTGTTTTCTTTTTATTCTTTTCAAATCTATATTCGATTAGAAGAATTCCTTTTTTGCCATCACGAATTCTAGAATATTTACCTTTAATACCAATATTATTTAAATCTTTTTTCTTTGATATTGTTCCCT
Organism: Clostridia bacterium; assembly: GCA_030595925.1. Lineage (GTDB taxonomy): Bacteria > CBDUZB01 > JAGLHV01 > JAGLHV01 > JAGLHV01 > JAGLHV01. Next base: position 1,338 of record JAUVLC010000148.1, read on the forward strand.
TTTCTGAATCTACTATTAAAAATATTTCTTTCCTTATAACTGTATCATAACCAAATAAATAATGATATTTACCATCTTTTGATGAGTATACCTTAGTCCTATCAATTGAAATATTTAAAAGCTCATTCATTAAATTATAATTCTCATCATATACTCTCGTTATAGGTAACTTCTTATTATTATCCCAAAATGATATGTACAACTTATTATCAGATGGATTTGTAATAATTGTTACATTAGGTTCTGGGGTATTTAATATAATATCTTTCAATATTTTTTTTTGTTTTAAATCTATAATCCTGATGTTATAATCTATTGCAAAACTACCGTAGTTATTAACAATTAGAATATCTCTTTGCGCATCGTAACAATAATTAATAAGTTTATAAATACCAAATTCATGTAAATCAATTATTTCTTCCGATTCTCCGGTTTCCAAATTATCTTTAGATACAACAAGTAATTTGCTTTCATTCTCCCCTTCTTTAGTCTCTATTCTTACCGCATATGATTCACAATATCCAGGAATAACTGATATTAACAACAAAAAACAACATATCCAAATATCAAATATTTTCATTCTTACATCTCCTTTTTTATATAAAATTACCATCCATTTGGTGGATTGCCACTTTCAACATTAACTTTTATATTCCATGCATCAAACCCATATCCACTACACGTTCCTTCAGGATAAGGGGGACCAACGACAACTTCGCATCTTTCCCATCTTCCTGGACCAGATATTGGTCCAATAGGATCATCTAAAACCCAATGATATGCATGCCCTCCATTATAGAGCTGAAACCCATCTGTCCACCTTTCTTCTTCGGAAATCCAATCTCTGGCTTGAGTATATCCAGCAACCCTTACATCAGCAGGATAGTTTAAACCATGGTTATATTTCCAAGATAGCATATTACATCCTGCTGTCCTATTCGTATGCCAATTCCAAATTACTTCTTCACCAGATGGTGGATCGAGTTGCATTAATCCCCATCCATTTGGTGGCCCAAAAATCGGCAATCCTCCGGTTGTAAACTGACACCATCTAGGATAACTTTCCTTATAAACTACTACTTGCTGATAAATGTTTAATCCTGATTTTACAGTATCTTTTGATGGATTGGTTCCTCTGATATGTAAATTCCTCGTTAATGTTTGACTAATTGTTCCACTACTTACAGTAACGACTGCTTCCCCCCCATGAAACTCACCGTTATAATTAACATTCCATGAATTTACAAATGTTGTTGCGCTATAAGGTTTTAAGTCATTCCGTCCATTTTGATTATAGGTTATCTCGTATTTCATATTAGCAGTCAATAAAGAATACTCTGGTCTTATTCTCACAATAATATCCGGCATTGTAGGTGCTGTATCAATATACACAGTATACCCCTCTGTTACTTCGTTAGTACTGTTTTCCACTTTTAAATCATAAACAACAAATTCTTTTTCAGGCAATACTATGGGGGATATTTCTGCGGCATATAGACAAAATACATTTAACATAATGATTACCAACATTAGGGACATCTTTACCTGGGCCAAAAACAATTTTGCAAAACGATTCCTATTCTTTTCAAATTGATTATGAAATTTCATCTACTGCTCCTAATAAAAATTTTGATGCTAAATTACAGCAGAAACAACTACTCAACATCCCATTTACAAATCACCAGATCCTTGCTCGCTACGCTTATAACAAAAAAAAACTCGCTACACAAAAGACTTGCTTAAATCTTCGGTAACACAGCTTCCTTATCAGCCCCTTTTGTAAATTTAAAGAACGAAATTATTTTGGTTACCAATTATGTTTAATCCTTTCGTGGCTATCCAAGACTTGTTCATATTCTACATTTTTTTCTTCCTTATGTCAACGCTGATGTCTTATAAACATCATGCCTTCCCGAAGATAAATCATCTGTTGGCGTATAGGAAACATTTATTTCTTTGGCATCTGAGGAAGGTGAAATATCAGGAGAAACAACAGTCCCGTCTATTTTCATTACAATAGATGATGCCTTTATATTTGTTCCGGACTTAATTTTGACTTTTATTTCCGGCTTTGAATCACCAATAATTTCCCCTTCTTCAGGTTTAAAATCGGAAAATTGTGGGAAAGGACTTAAAACTGCATATTCATGCCAATTATTTCCATACCATAAATAGACTTTTCCATCTGCTTGTTTAATGGTTACTTCATCTGCAATTACTTTTCTTTCATGTACATCATTCGAAAAGCTGATAGAAACCGAATGTATTACTTTAACCTTTGAATATTCTGTTACCCAATTCCCGGGAAACAACAAAATATGTCCATTACTGGCAAATACATCTCCTTTTTTCATCTCTTCCAGTTTTACCGGAATACAACGAGTTTTTATTTGACTAACATTGAATTTATATCCATCAGCAGCAAATCGGTTAATATCAAGGGCATTCCCTACCAATCCCGAACAGTCTATCCCGGCAAAACCTTTATACCCGGTTGGCAATGTATCCCCACTTGCCCTTCCGGCTATCCATTTATTATTTGTATCTAATATCCTGTTTTCGAATACACTAACAATATCTGCTCCCCACTTTATCGCCCCGGAATATCCCGCCCAAGCATATGCCTCTCCTGTGTATGTTTCCCCTTTTTTAAACGGCCAAGTTCCTTCACCCTCGGACCTATCGTCAACACCATTGTTGTTCTCATCTAAAAGATTTTCTTTGTTACATGTCCAGGAACATTGTTGATATGGCAAACATTCTTGAATGGCATTATTTCTTGTTCTCCCATACAAAACACATTCCTTTGCCATTATAATTATAATGATTAAAGGCAAAATTCTAAGCAAATTTATTCTTCTCATTTTTCCGTTCGTTTCCATTTTATAATTTTTACTTCCTTTTCAGCTTTTATTTGATAAACATTCCCTTCATTATCTATAGTTCTAATACGAGTATCTACTTCCCATGGTATTTTGGCAATAGAGATTAATTTACCATCTGGGGCATATTTATCTAAATAAGCTTCTCTTTTCTTCCCTAAATAAGATCCATGATGTAAATATACTTCTCCTTTTCTATTTATCGGTACAGTTGAAGAAATCCATGTCTCTTTTTTACTTCCTACCTTAAAAATTAAACTCTTTTCAGTTTTTTTTGTCTTGTTAATAAATTGAACCTTATTCTGTTTTTCATTTAAATCTCTTTGAATAATTATTTTTAACCCATTTTTCCCTTTTATCTCATCCTTTTCTCTTTTTATTTTTATTTTTTTCAAAACATTGTAATCTTTGAGCCATAAATCATCCTCCGCATCTAAATTTAATCCATATAACCTATTCACCACCGCCACCTCCCACTTCCTTACCAATTTATCATCCTTAAACAACCAAACCTCTCCTTTTTCTCCTCTTATACAATAATAGTAAAGATTATCCTTTGAATCTATTACCATGTTTATTCCTAATACTTTGTCCGGCTTTCTTATTTCCACGGCACTAATTATTGAAAAATCCTTAAAATCTTTTTCCCAGTTAACTCCTACCATTGTGGTCAAAATTTCATCT
>JAUVLC010000124.1 GCA_030595925.1 Clostridia bacterium
TTTCTTGAAAATTTGTTACAAACTTGAGCAAGTTTCAAATCAATAGTAGAAAATTTGAAAATGTTAAAAAAAAGAGTATATCTGCAACATTATCGATTACTAAATCATTGATTAGTTCCACAATAAATACGAATGAACCAATTTCTTTTTATATTTATCTCTAAATTTTTTTTTATCTTTATCGGTTTTCTGCTTTTCAAGCTGTCCCCTAAAATTGATTAATTTTTGTGATTGCTTTGAAATATTCCGATAATCAATAAGAGTAGGAACAAAAAGTGAAAATTCTTCTTTACTAATACCTTTTCGTTTATTTTTTAATGCTTCCCATTTTTGATTTACTTTATTGATCAAGTGTAAAGTAGCAATAAAAGGCTTAATTGCAAAACCGTCTTTTTGGGAAAAACTTTTGGTATCAGGATTAGGTAATTGCCATTTGAGAAAATGAATAAAAAACAATTTACCTAAATCATAATCATCGGACAAAAAATATTCACCTAATTCTGTAATTGCAAGACTTTCGGCAGAATTTTTTGCTATACATAATCCCATTTTATTTAACGGTGCTACTGAATTTCGTCCTCGCATTGCTGGATCTTCATAGTTTTGACGATTAAAAACTTGCTCAGCAACAGAAAACGACATTTCTTTTTCAATATCATCAAAATAGTTTTTCTGTTCAGTTGTTAAAACAGTTGGTTTATATAGCTTGTTTTGTATTAGCAATATCTGATATTTAATTTGACTCTTTGAATCAAAATGTTTTCCCTCAAGAATTTTCAAAACACGGAGAAAACCTCGTAAGCGTTCAGGATTTCTAACTGTTGTTGATATTGACCAGGGTTTTTTCATAATTATTCCCTTACTTTGCAATAAAAAACTCTTTCACTATGTCCATTAGTATTACTCTTACCAGTTGTAAAAGCCTTATAATCACGTTCAAAAATTTCTACTTTTCCCTTGTTTTTTAAGATATTAATCATTACATCATCTTTGATACGAGCATTTGATCTACCGTTTTTTGACTTACCGGTATTGTTGTAAGAAACTAAAATATGCTTGCAACTTGCATTTCTAATTAAATCCGCAAATACTTTGGAGGCAATTTTTAAACAATATTCACTTTTTAAATGAGCTCTATCCATTTTTTTTGCTTTACCATATAATAATGGTTTTTCCCATGTTGCAAGATTTTCAAGCAAATGATAAGCATCACTATATTGACGAGAATTATAAGGTGGATCTATATATAAAACATCACAAGATATTTTTTTGATAAGTTTATTAGCATCTTCTTTAAAAATTTTATTGTTATAGTTGTTTCCTCTATCAATATTGGGCATTAAAAGCTGTATCGGTTGTACACTATCTAATTTTTTTCTGTAAGCATCGTAATGCCCTACTGTATTTGCTACTTTGTCCGTAGCATATAATAAAGCAGTTATCAACAGCGATTTTTCATCGTCGTTTATTGCTATATCTTCAATCTTCTCCCTAATAATATTTATTTTACGTGCATTTTCTAAAGTAAAATAAGTATTGCCATAATGGTTAGAAAAATAATTGTCTTGCTCCGGTTCTAAATTATTTAACAAATCAATTTTCTCTCTTAGAAAGTTTAAATCTATTTGTGTTGTTCCAAGAAAAGCTTTCAAGGAAATATAATTGTTAAATAATAAATCATTACTAATAATTTTGATATTTTTTCGGTTAAATCTTTCGCCTACAACTCCGGTCCCTGCAAAAATATCACAAAACGATTCAAACCCATTACATTTTTCATTGACAATGTCCTCAATAAATCCGAGTAATTTATATTTATTGCCAAGAAACCTCCTGCTTTGTATTTGAAATTCTCCCGCAATATTCCTTTTTTTAGGTGTAAGATAAATTTTATGAACTTTCTTTGTAGCAGGAATATACGACGATGTTTCAGTTTCTAATAAATCGAAAAGTGAATATTGAATATCATCGGAAACATAACAAGCTAATTCATCTTCTCGCTGCTGTAAATTTTTAAAGAAACTATGAAAGTTGTTGTCTGTCATAATAATGAAATCAATAACATTTATTCCCATTATTTTTCCTGCTCCGACAATCTTATTGACAACTTCAATATCTTGTTTGCTGGGTGCCAAATTACCCGATGGGTGATTGTGAACCAATATAATTCCTGCTGCTCTTAATTCCACTGCAGGACCAAAAATTTCACGAGGATGAACTATACTTTTATCAAGAATACCAATGGATACAACTTCCTTTTTTAGCAATACATTTCTTGCATTCAAATAAAGACAAACCAGATATTCTTTTTTCTTGTTTTTTAAATCGGAATTGAGAGAAATTACATCTTCAGCAAACAAGATACGGCTTTCTTTTGATTCTCTCTCATCGTAAAATCTTTTAACTAAAGCAAGTGCAGCAATAATTTGTAAAGCTTTTATTTTTCCGATTCCTTTTACTTTAATCAAGTCATTAACTGTCAAATCTAAAAAATTATTTCCAAATTTTCTAATGATTTGTTCAGAAAGTTTTTTAACATTTTTCCCTTTAATTCCACTTCCTAATATAATAGCTAAAAGTTCGGATTTAGTTAATCCATCAGGACCCTGTAATTTCATTTTTTCACGCGGTCTATCAATTTTTGGGAGATCTTTAATTCTTTGAGTTAAAACTCGCATCTTAAGCACCTCTATATTTTTCTAATAACACCTTTTACTTTACCTATTATCATAAAGTTATTATAAGACGTATCTATAAATATTGGCTCCATACTATCATTTGCAGGTTGCAGAATTATTCTATTATGCGTTTTGTCCTTATAAAATTTTTTAATTGTTGCTTCATCTTCAATAAGTGCAACGACTATGTCTCCTTCTTCCGCATTCTGTTGTTGACGAACTATTACACAATCCCCATCTAATATACCAACATTAATCATGCTATCTCCTTCAACTCTTAAAGCAAAAATGCCTTCAGCATTTCTTGCAAGGGTTCTATCAACAATTATTGTTCCTTCTATATTCTCTTGAGCAAGGATTGGTTTACCCGCTGATACTCTCCCTACTATAGGTACTTCAGTAATGTTATTCTTGTTTTCTCTTGGTGAGGTATGAATTAATATTTCAATGCCTCTTGACTTATGAGCACGGCGGGAAATATATCCTTTTCGTTCAAGAGCACCAAGATGATCTTGAACAGCATTTGGAGATTTAAAAGAAAATTTATCTTGAACCTCCGGAATAGACGGAGGATATCCAAACTGCTTTACATTTGATAAAATAAATTCAAATATTTGCTGTTGGCGTTTTGTCAATAATGAATTTTTCATATTTTTTACCTTTGTAAAAATCAACACAATTATACTGTAAGAATTTACAGTTGTCAAGCAATTTTAGGGGACAAATTATATTAAATCGTAAAAAGACTCTTTGTTTAAATAAAAACAATATTTCTTTACCAGTCTCTCTAAGTTGTTATCTGTATCTAATAATATCCAATCATCTGCAAAACCTTTAAAACAGCTCCTCTCAACACTAAATTCTCTCTTTGCCTCATCAATAAGGACAAAACGCATCATAGGCAAATAAGTAATAACTTGCTCTAAAACTCGATTGAATTTTTCTTCATTATACAAAGGAAAATCAGAAAAAGAATTTTTTAAAGAACCCACATTTTGATCCGGAAGGAATATAATAATTTGATTGTTTTTAATGTCAATTTTAAAATTTTCTATTTTTGAAAAGTTTCTAACTCCATTTCTAATACTATCAATTTCTTTATCTGTAATAATTCTTGGAATAATTTTTCTTAGAAAAACCTGGGCATTCGGATTCTCGTAAACTTCATATCCATCAGGAATTACTTTAACCAAATCATCACCTTCTTTCTTTGAAAAAAAATACTTCTACTTACCAGTTTTCGTTGTTTTATGATAAAGATAATATGTATCCCCTCGTCGATTTTTGTATATTATAGTCATCAATTTCCCTCTATTTGAAATACTGAGCAATATATTTCCATAAATCAGTTTGATTTACCTTGTCTATTTTATTATTAATTTCATCCATATATTCACAAAGCTTTTCAAAAGCCTCATCTTGTGAAAATTTGATATCATTTTTTTTTGTTACTTCTTCCCGTTTTACTATAGCAATTTTTTCTACAAAATTTTCCCAAAAAGTACCACCCTCGAATTTATCTATTTTTCCAAAAATATCATCGTATAAATTGTTATATTCCTCATCTGATAAACCGCAAAATTTAACAAATTCATCAATTAATGGTTTTTCATACTCAATCTTTTCCCCTAAAACCTCTTTGTTTGTATCATCTATTATTTCTTGATAGATGAATGCTTCCAATATTTTTCCAGCTTTCTCTATCTTAATTTTCATTTCTTTGTGCATATAATTACCACACTCCTTTTTAAATAGTAAATAGAGAACAAAACCTGCTCCACCGCTTACTTAATTAATTGTCATCTCTATCTAATTTCTCTTTTCTTTTGTACAATCTACTTATTCCACTCCAATTTAATACTAATTTTTCTTTTCATGTCAACCATGTTACCCCCCTCCATTCTGTCCCTAATAAAAATCAACAAACAAAATACTACAAAAATATAGCAATTGTTGATATATTTATTCTATTCTTTTTTTTAAATTAACAGGTATATTTTATATTAACCTTGTTTTTTCATTATAGGTAACTTAATGCTGATTTTTGTTCCTTTTCCAACTTTACTTTCTAATTCAATACTACCCAGATGTCCCTCAATAATAGTTTGACAAACCGTTATGCCCAGTCCACTTCCATTAGGTTTGGTGGTAAAGAGTGGGTCAAATACCTTAGCCAAATTTTCTTTCGTTATCCCTTCTCCTGTATCATCTATATTAATTTCTAAAAATTCATCTTTTTGGCTGCCGGTAAGAGTAATTTTTCCACCATCAGGCATAGCTTGCAGAGCATTTAAAATAAGGTTATAGAAAACAATTTTAATCTGCACCCTATCAACATTGACATAGGGCAACTGCCTTTCAACCTCTACACTTACCTTTATATTTTTTGGTATATTAATTTCGTGGAGTGATTCTTTTATAATATCATAAATATTAAAATTACCTAAATGTGGTTCTTTTACCTGGCTAAATAATAAAAAATCATTAATAATCTTATCTGAAATATCCACCTCCTGATCTAAAATATCCAGTTGCCTTTTAATCTTTTCATCCGTTGATATCTCCAATCTCATTTTTAATAAATAGACTGATGATTTAATTATGCATAATGGATTTCTTAATTCATGGCTTACCATACCGGCTAATTTACCTAATGCAGCCAATTTCTCTGAACGACTCATTTTATCCTGGATTTCCTTTAACTCCTTCTCTGCTTTTTTATGTTTGGTGATGTCATTCGCGATAAAAACAATACCGGCAATATCCCCTGCTTCATTATGGATAGCAGACGTTGAAAAAAGTACTGAAATATTTTCTCCCCCCTTTTTATTAAAAATAAATTCATAATTCCTGATGGTTTCTCCTTTGATAATTTTATCTACCAGAAAATGCTTGGAATTTTGCGCCGTAAAAAACATATCAATTGATTTTCCTTTTAACTCACTTCTTTTATATCCCACCAAGTTTAATGCTGCATTATTCACAGTTATAATTTTACCCTTAGTATCCAATAGGATTAAGGCATCGGTCATTGTAGAAATAATTTTTTCTGCCGCAATAGTTGGGGTAATGATTAAAAATTTATATTTAGTTATTGCATAAACTATTCCAAAGGACAAACCAAGTACAGCAATATTTCCTAAACGAGGTGTTGTATTAACTCCCAATTCCGGAAGGAGGGCATCCGATAAAGTACCAAGGATAAGAGAAATAATTGAACTAATATAGATTATCTTTGCTTGTTTTTTCTCGATTAATTTCTTTGTCTTTTTACTGAAATTAACGGTTAAATAAATTCCTGTTAGTATAAATGAACTATAATAAACATAAAAAAGATAGCGCCAAATTGACTCTCTCCATGTAAATACCCATCCCCAGGGTTGTTTGATAAAATATTCTTTTAAAAAACCTGCATAGTTTACATAAATGAATAATATAGGTAGTACAAAAAGAAAACCACGAAAAAGATTAGATTTTATTATCTCATTTTTTTTAGTAAAAATAAAAATAAACCAAATATAAAAACTAGCAAAACTACACCAGCCAATAGCACTGAAATTTTCGGCTACTCTGACAGTATTTAAAGAGACACTAGGATTTTGTATGAAAATTTGGGTAAAACTCCACAAACAAAAACTAAAACAAAAAGCTGCACATGCTCTATTAAGTGAACCTTTCGGATTTTTAATTAATGCAAAACCCGCTAAATAAGAATATATTAAAGAAGCAAAAAAATGGATAAATGGTGACAAACACATAAGCCAATAATCTCCTATATTTTTTCGATATTTCTATTTTTCAAATTTACATTTCTGGATTACTAAAATCCTTATGAAAATCGGGGGAAGAAAAACCGGGGGCAACTACCACATCAAAATCAGGGTTGTGACATAATCCAGTCACTTAGATTACCAAACTGTGTCATAACTCCATTTTTTGAGGCAATTGTAGGGGCGACATTTATGACGCCCGTCGAAAAAGGCCTTTTTGTTTCTGTCATTGCGAGCCCCTAAGGGCGCGGCAATCTCATTCTCCGACGATAACGACGAGATTGCTTCGTCGCTTCGCTCCTCGCAACGACACCTTAGAGGAGTTTTTCAACAATCTCTTTATGACGCCCCGTCGAAAAAGATAATGAACTACCCTGTGGCAGAGACCACAGGGTATCAACAACCTAAAATAATCGTAATTGCACTGCTTCTGGCTTATACCCTTGACCCTTAATATATTTTTCAACCACTATCCAATTCCCTCTTTCTCCTACTGT
>JAUVLC010000175.1 GCA_030595925.1 Clostridia bacterium
TTTGTCTTTGTCTTTGTCTTTGTCTTTGTCTTTGTCTTTGTCTTTGTCTTTGTCTTTGTCTTTGTCTGTTATCTATGGACTATGGACTATCGACTATGGACTTTCGTTTCTTTTTTTAATCTATGGACTGTCGACTATGGACTTTCGTTTCTTTTTTTAATCTATGGACTATGGACTGTCGACTATGGACTTTCGTTTCTTTTTTTAATCTATGGACTGTCGACTATGGACTTTTGTTTGTCTTTTCTTTATATCCCCAACACTAACCCCACAATAAAAAAACCAAATCCCATCATACAAAAAACAAATACCGTTTCTTTTTGGCTCAACCCTTTATCCATCAACAAGTCATAAATATGACTTCTATCTCCCTGGAAAATCGGCCGTTTCCTGATTATCCTCCTTCCAATTGCTATCACTGTATCAAGTATCGGTACTCCCATAATAATAATTGATATTACAAACCAGATTAATTTATTAGACTGAGCAAGATTTATGGCTAAAAAAGCTAAAACAAACCCCAGAAAAGCACTTCCATTATTTCCTAAAAATATAAATGCTTTAGGAAAATTGTAAGGTAAAAAACCCCATACCGCACCAATAAAAACAAGTGACACAACTATACCAAAAACATTAGCTTGCATAATAAAACCCGTTAAAAAACCTAACCCGGCAATTATTGTAATCCCACTAGCCAATCCGTCTATTCCATCAAGTAAATTCATACTGTTTATCGCTCCCAAAACATAAAAAACAACAAAAAAACTACTTATAGCTACTTGTGAAATACAACCTATTCTATACCCGGACAAAATCAGAATAATTCCCACGGTTATTTGCGCAATAAATCGATAAACAGGTTTAACATTCTTAAAATCATCCCATAACCCAACTAAAAAAACTACACTTGCAGCAATAATAACACCTATTATTCCCCTAAATTTAAATGAGTCCAATAAAAAACAAGCAGTAACCATCCCCACAATAAAACTTATAAAAATAGCCACCCCTCCCAAATTAGGAATAGGTTTTTTGTGTATTTTCAAAACATCCCCCGGCCTATCAACAAACTCTCCTCTTATCGCTATCTTCCTTACCAAGGGCGTAATCAACAATGAAAGCAACAAACTAACCAAAAATAAAACCAAATACTCCATTTTCTCTCCTCATTTTCTTATTGTAGCTGCCGCATTTACAAGGCATTCTTTTTAAACACATCACCCCTATAAAACTTCACCCCAATACACATCTGTCAATTATTTTCTATTTTTCCGCCTTAGACAGATCCGCCTCTGGAGCACGAGGTTTGACTCCTCTTTTCTTCTTGTTCCCTTTTTCGATTGATAATTTTTTAAAATCTCCTAATCATCAACCATTTACACAAAGATATAGCAGAAAACCCTGCCTTGTCCGCCAGTCTTTAAGGTGAATTGCTCCTTTTCCTTCTCTCAACAACTTTCCTATCTTTACCCCTGCTTCATTTAAATATTTATTCGCAAAATATACTAATATACTTTTCGTTTTTCCATACTTTAAAACTTTTAAACAATACCCCCATCCTCTCAAAAATTCTTCACAAATCTTTCCGCATAAAGAGGAGCTTTCATAATTAATTCAATATCATCTTCTTTAAATAAAAATGGTTTAACCTGATTTGTCAAAAACTTCAATTCTTTCTCTGACAAACCTTTCAAATGCTTTAATATGACATCCTTAGAAAAACCTTTTATCTTATTAGCCACAAGTACATCTTTATTAATAGGAAATTTTTTCTTTAACATAAATAATGTATCATAAATATCTCTTCCTCTTCTTCTATTAAAAAGAGCACATAGTTTTTCGGAAAACAAACATCCTTTCTCCAACAAAATGGAAGAGAAATTATAACCATATAAACTCAATACCTTAGACTCGGAAGTTATTTCCCATAAAGGACGATAAACCTCAATCTTAATCATTAAATCCATCCCCCTTTTATCGGTAATTTTATATAACCTCATTAAATCTTTAAAATAAATTTCAGCAACATATAAATTATTTCTTTTTTCTGAAAAAATCTCTAAAGAAAATCCTTCTTTAAGTAGTCCTTCTTTTACATATTTTAAGATTTCCTTAAATTTTTCAAAAGTTAAATCTACTGTATCAAAATCTAAATCTTCCGAAAAACGGGGAATATTATAAAAAAATCTCAGAGCAGTTCCTCCCGTAAAAAACATAGCTCTGCCAAAATTATGTTTATATATACTATTTAAAATTATTATCTGTAAATACTCTCTTAAAATGCCTCTTTTTTTGAGAATGGGCAACCCATTACTCTTTGCCTCTTCTAAAAGATATTCTAAACTTAGCATTTTACATACTCCTTGCATTCTTTCAACATCCGGGTGGTTTTCTTATTAAAAAAACTTGCGTAATGAAAAGCTTTTTTCCAATTTATTTTTTTTAAAATCTTTTTGTTAAGTCGCTCTTCGTCAAAATCCAAAGAAAACCCTGAACAAATACGGTAATATAAAAAATCAACCAATGCCTTTTCTTTATCCGCAATGTTTACTTTAAACCCATCATACAACATTAATCTATACCCTATAAATGCTTCCTTCTTGCAGGTCCTATAAAAAAAAGCGCCATATTTATTTTTAAAAGTACGCGTAAGCCGGGTAGTTATAGAAGTAACCCCTGCAGCCACATCAGGAATAATACTATAAATAGAAAGTGCTGTTTCCAAAGAAACATAGGATGGCCCGTATATTCTATTAGCAACATATAAATCAGAAATTGTTACCTCTGACCCTTGTTCAATAAACTCATACAAATCTCTCTTTATTTTTACAAAATATCCCTTGGAGAGCCATCTAATAAAATTATTTTTTATTGTCTTTTCATTTTCATCAGGGAATAAATTTTTGATATCTCCCAATGTAAAAAGATACATTCTATTTTTTCGCAATACCAAACTTAATGTTAAATAATTCATTTCATTTAATCCTTGTTTTTAGGGACTATCTGAAACCGATTATACCTTACATTTATCTTTTTGTCAAGAAAATAATAAGGGTTTTTACTAATTAGACTTCAACCATAAATTGAAACTTTAAAAGTCGAGTAGACCTCATAAAACTGCTTGTAATTTCAACCAGTTTTAGATAACCCCTCACAGAACCGTACTTGAGGTTTTCCCTCATACGGCTCTTCAAGAATGCTTAACCTTAATGTGACAAAGTATACAGCATATGATA
>JAUVLC010000052.1 GCA_030595925.1 Clostridia bacterium
TTTCTTGAAAATTTGTTACAAACTTGAGCAAGTTTCAAATCAATAGTAGAAAATTTGAAAATGTTAAAAAAAAGAGTATATCTGCAACATTATCGATTACTAAATCATTGATTAGTTCCACAATAAATACGAATGAACCAAATATTCTATGTAATAATTTCAATGCTAATTCGGAATTGGTCTTTAGAAGAGCTTTAAAACCAGGTTACTAAAAAGAGCGAGGTAATATTATTGGAATAATTATAAACTGCATCATTAGATTGATTATTTTCGTAGGAGTAATTTATTTTTATTTCTATATCTCCGAAAACGAAATTTTTATATTTATCTATAAGCTGTCCAAATGCTTCCTTCTCTCCCATAAGGGTTTTTTTGATTAAAATTAAATCTTCGGCAATATGTGAATTATTCATTTTTTTTATATCTCTATCTACCTTTTTTTAGCATTACTCCCGGGCAAAGCACAGGTTATGTAAGATAATACCAATTTAAATGTGTGTCTTTCAGTTTTATTTTTTTCTTTCAAAATGGTCAATATCGATAACTATAGCCGCGGCTAAAATAAGAGGCTTTAAAGAATCTTCTTTGACCTTGCTTATATCCACTAAAAAATTATCCGCATCAGAAATCATTTCAGTAACCATCCCCGACCATTTTTTAAGAATTACTGCTATTTCCTGATTTAAATTATTATATATCTTAAAAGTCCAGGGATGTAGAAGCGGACCAATAATAGTCGCCACTTTTTGATCATAATTGTTATATATTTCGTATCTTCTTTTTAAAATAGCAAATTTTTCTTGTATTTTCCCTATAGTTCCTTTATTCGGAGTGGTTACTTCTACCTTCGAAAAAAGCCACTTGAATTTACGTACAACAGAAAGAAAAGGAATTCTCTGTTCTAAAAAACTAATTACATAAGGACGATGTGTATTAGTAAAATGCCGTACTATTTTTTCCCCCGCATTTCCCTTCTTTTCAAAAATTTCTCCCACTTCATTTGTTCCCACTCCGGTCATAAGATAGCGATTAGCTGTTTCCCATCCGGATATTATTTCCAAAGCTTCCTTTTGTTGTTGAATAATAATCTGAGTACTGGCGAGAATATTTTCACCTATCGCAGGAGAATTTTCTTCTTTAGCAACCCCCGGAGAAGTTTTTAAGGATTTATCAGGAATAAAATCGTAATAACAAGCCCAACAGTATTTAGCTTTTACATCATTTTCTTTGCCACATTTCGGACATACGCGTTTATCCCCTTGATTTTTAGATGAATCACTCATTTTTTAATTTTCCTCCTTTTTTAATGTTACTATTTTAGTTCTGCAAAATACTTCATTAGCCCAATAAAGAGATTGTTGAAAAATACGAATTTGGTAGTCGCAAACTTTAGTTTGCGTGAAAAAGTGGTAATATTTGGTAATAATCAGCAAAAAAATTCGCCGGCTGAAGCCGTCGGCTACCGTTTTTCAACAATCTCTTTATTGGGCAACTACAACATAAAACTTTGACGATAAATATGTTTACTGCCTATTTCCGATTGACATCGATTATTTGAACTTTATTTTTTCATTATGACTGATTTTTTTACTTAAATAATTTTTTTATAAAAGGAATCATTCCCTGTTTTAATTTTGAAAATTTCTTCTTTTTTCCCTTAGCTATAAGTACTTTTTCAACTTCATAACATTCTTCTTTTTTTGCCCAATCCGCCGCACTCATTCCCTCTTCATCAACCACCTTAATATCAGCACCATATTCTAATAATAGTAAAACATTATCTAACATTCCATTCGCTGCCGCTATTATCAAAGGAGTTTGACGACAAATATTTCTTGATTCTATATCCGCTCCTGCTTCAATCAGCATTTTCAGCACTTCCGGAACTTTCTCTGTAACGGATAAAGCCAATGAAGTATACCCGTCTTTTGTTTTTTCTTCTAAATCCGCCCCAGCCTCAATAAGTGCCTGAACCGACTGGCAATGATTTTGCCAGGAAGCAAGATGTAGTGCAGTTTGCCCAAAAACATCAACGTGATTTAATTTTGCCCCTGCCTTCGCTAATAATTTTATAATGTCTACATGTCCCTGGTCAGCAGCCAAGAGCAGTGCCGTTCGCCCATTTGTGTTTTGTATATCCATATCAGGTTTTTTTTCAAGAAGTTTTTGGACCATTAATAAATGCCCACCAAAAGCTGCGACAATAAGTGCGGTAGGAACTCCCTGAAAACCATAATTTATCTGATTAATATCAACCCCTTCTTCAAATAGTTCATCTATATCCGCAATATCCCCTGAATCAGCGGTTTTCCTAAGACGAACACCAATATCAAATTTATGTCTGGCTTGTTCATTAATGCTTTTTCTGTACCATTCCGCCGTTTCGATTTTATTTATCAAATCAAATAGTTCATACTGAATCTCGCTACCTACCCCTACTTTCATTGTTTTGAGAGCAGGAAGTCTCTTTATCACATAATGGATTAACTCCATATTTTGGGAGACCTCAATATTGTCTACTAAATGTTTATATCCTTGTAAAACTCTTCCGGGGAAAGCTTCTCCCAGTTTAATAAAAAGTTTTGCAAACTCAGAATTCAAACTAACTTCCTGAATTTGCTTCAGGAACAAACATACGTTATTAGCACAGCTAAAAGCTGAGTCTAAATTATTTGCCTTTAACCGTAAATCAATACACTCTTGACCATGACGAATAATATCTTTAGGCCGTCCTAAATGCATAGCCAACTCAGCACCAACGGATTGCATCCAGGAGGCATTATTCTCCGTAAGCATGTAAATATAAGGTTTGGTTGAATTAAGAAGGTCATAAGCTTCTTCATATTTCTTTATTTTATATAAACCTTTAAACTCATAAAATAGAGCCCAACCAATTTGTGAGGGATCAGGGTTTACCTCTTTTAATACTTCCTCTTTTAATGCATGTGCCTGTTCAAATGATTCCTTATAACATTCGTTCTTATCGTTCTGTGATAATTCCGTCATATTAATATTGAATTGCTCTTTATCCACGTCTATTTCTCCTGAAAGTAAAAAAATATATTTATTTTATAATTCTATTAAAAAAGTTTTAGACTTCTGCAAAATGACCTTTTTACCTTTATTGCCTGTCCGCCAGTCCTTAAGGCGGGTCATTCCTGCGAACAGACTGTGTCATAATCCCCTTTTTGGTAGTCGCAGGGCTTTCTTGTCCGCCTGTGGAGGAAGCCTGCGGAAAATCTCCGACGATAACGCAACCTAAAAGTTGCGGCTACCACATAAAAATCGGAGTTATGACACAGTCTGGAAAGCAGGAATCTATTGATGTTTTAAGCACATTATAGATTCCGCATCATCCGCCTGAGGCGGAGCGGAATGACAGAATGTGTCATTTTGCAGAACTCTTAAAAAAGTTTATCTAAGGAAAACTTACACAAAATTTATTTCTGATTATCATACGTTTTATTTTCATTGTTTACGTCTTTTTCAAGAATACTAAGCATCTCTTCCGGTAATAAATGCCTTGAATTAAATATAATCACTCCCTTTGCTTTACTGCCGGTAACAGTATCCAGCATCTTACTAAACTCTTGCTCTGCAATATCCCGGGTTTGAATAATCGGTAAAACATCCTTGCCGGTTAATTGAGCAACATAATCAGTAATATCAGCAATCCATTTTTTGGACCGGCTACACATTTTATGATACACCATCGGTGAAAAAATATCAACATATTCTGCCAAAGCTGAATAATCCTGGCCGATAATCTTTTTTATCGCATTATTATGGTCACCGGTTTTCCAGGGAACAGTAAACATCGCTAAAATCACTTCCGGCTTATTTTGCTTAATTATTTTTCGTACATCCTTTACCAACGAAGTTATCCGTCGACATTTCCATTCTGTCCAATCTTTTTCGTGCTCTTTAAGTAGCCATTCCGCCTTGTTTTTTGTTGTTTTCAGATTTTGGGGAATAGAGATTTTAGTCTCCTTCTGAAAAATCATTAAACACTCGTCACAAAAGCAAGTCTGTTCCAATACTGGCTCCGGCACTTCCCAATGACAGGGATAACGAATAAAATCCAGCCAGATTCCGTCAACTTCATAATCTGTTATTAACTGTTTAATCTTAGCCACTTTTTCTTTTCTTAGGTCTTCCTGGTTGGGACATAATCCTGCATACCATTTAATTTTAGAAATTTTTTCACCTTTGGCATTTATTGGCCTTGATTCAGGGTATTTTTCCCAATAATTCTTCCCTACAAAAATACTAATCTCAACAAAAAAATACATATTATTTTTATGTAAAGCTTTAATCATTTCTTTATTACGATAATCACCAAAAAGAGCATTTACCCCCCGGCCCTTTAATTCCTGCACAATTTGGTTTATATCTTTTCCTTCAAAATATTTATCTTTCCAATTAAATCCATAGATGGCATTGATTTTTTGGTTTGAGTCTCGTTCCGCCGCCGGGGAAAAATCTACCCCGGACAAAATACAAATTAGAAGCATGGTAAAGATTATTATCAACTGATGTTTCAAGTTCTTCTCTTTTTTCTCCATATAATTCACCTTAACAAATAATTTTTAAGGCATCCTGGTTTAAAATCAACTACCCCATAACACAAACTGCGAGGAATTAAACAATGTCACTCCTGCGAAAAAAGGAGTCTATTGCTGTAGATTCCCGCTTTTCCAGCGTGTGTTACAACTCCATTTTTTGTTTGGTAGCCACAACCTTTAGGTTGCGTTATCGACGGAACTTTTCCGCAGGCTTCCTCCACAGGCGGACAAGAAAGCCCTGCGACTACCAAAAAGGCAATTATGACACAGAGGATCAAACCGTCGTTATAATCAGATAAATTACAAAAAACCATAACCCCGTAAAAAGTAAACTTTTAACCCAGCTAAAAGGAATCGAGACACCTCAAGGCTCAGTCATAATAATAAATATCAATAAAATTATTATTCCCGATAATCTTTGAAGTTTTGCTTCTCCTTTTCCAAAAATTTTTCTATTAAATACACCACTTATAATAAACATCACTGCACCTACAAAATAAAAAAGTGCATACCTACTAGACGGTATTTTCACATAAAAATTTAAAACTATTAAAAAAATTGCACAAGCAACCACTATTAAACTGAATGTTATATTCCCCATTGTTACTTACTCCCTTTTTTGTTTTTCAAAACAAAAAATAATATAGTTTTAATTTTAACAAAATTCCTTTTTGAAAGCAATTAAATTTAACATTATTTCCATACGAGCATAAAATATATCCCACCCCCCTTGACAGAGCAACAGAACTATGTTAAAAAAGATACAGTAGCAACTAATTACAATAAGGAGTCAACCAATGGCCAGTAAAATTATTTTTTCATTAATTTTATTATCTTTAGTTAATTTTTCAACAATCAAAACATACGCAGAAACTATTACCTCCCAGGAAATTGTAAACAAAATGAATGAGGTAATCAATCCCCAAACAGCACAGGCAAAGGCAAAGATAACTATTATTACTTCATCCGGAAAGGAAAGGACTTTTATTTATGATTCTTTCACTAAAAACCGGGGAGAAAAAAACCTCATCCGCTATTTAGAGCCCAAACGGGTAAAAGGACAGGCGATGTTAATGCTCAATAATGCCGATGATATCTGGGCTTATTTTCCCCGCACTAAAAGAGTGCGAAAATTAGCCACTCATGCCAAAAGACAAAAATGGGAGGGTAGTGACTTTTCCTACGAAGATATGGGCTCAGGAGATGCTTTTATTGATGAATATGAAAACAAATTATTGGGTGAAGAAAAAAAAGAAAATTATGATTGCTACAAAATAGAACTGAAAAGAAAAAAAGACAGTGACACCGGATATTCCCGTTTAATTATGTGGATAATAAAAGATAATTTTTGTCCGGTAGTAATGAATTATTACGATAAAAAAGACACCAAATTTCTTAAAAAGGTTTTAATCCAGTATGAAATAAAAGATATCGACGGCATTCCCACCGGGATGAAAATGACAATGTATAACAAAACCGATAATACCC
Source organism: Clostridia bacterium (assembly GCA_030595925.1). Classification (GTDB taxonomy): domain Bacteria; phylum CBDUZB01; class JAGLHV01; order JAGLHV01; family JAGLHV01; genus JAGLHV01. The sequence goes on from JAUVLC010000052.1 coordinate 6,054, forward strand.
AAACAACTATGGAGTTGCTGGAAATAAAATATAATTTAGAGCTGGATGATTCTATTTTTTCTGAAAGGAATTTAAGAAGATGAAATACAGGTATGTTTTTTACCGTTGTATAAAAACATTTATTATCTTTCTGTCTTTAATATTACTACCCCTGCATTTATATGCTTCTAAACTGGATATTTACGGCTATTTCCAACCCCAACTTACCGACACTTCTTCTAATGATGATTTTTACCAACTTTCTTCCAATAAATTACGCATAGATTTTAAATGTGAATACTCAAAATCTGTAACCTTCGGGGCTAATTATAATTTCATCCAGTATTCAGGAAAAACTCAGTGGAATATGCTGAAATATATTCCGGAGATAATAAGTAATACTGTTCTTGCCAACCAAATCGACTCGTACGACATTTTATACGAAGATGATATAATTCTGGATAATGCCTATATCAAACTTTCTTTTAAATCTGCGGATATCACCCTGGGAAAACAACAAATATCCCCGGGAACCGGCTATGCCTGGAACCCTACAGATGTTTTTAATTATAAAGATCTACTGGACCCTACCTACGAACAACCGGGACATAATGCTTATCGTATTGACTTCCCACTTAAGAATAAGTACAGCATAGTATTAATCTATACCCCGGAAAGCACATTGGAAAATTCCGGAAAGCTAATGCGAATTAAAGGAAAATTAGGGCATTTTGATTACTCCCTTATCGGCATAGAAAAAGAATTATTGCTTACTGATTATTTTACTTTTGATGATACAATCCGGAAAAGAAAAATTCTGGGAGGGGATTTTGTAGGCGAATTTCTGGGGTTGGGTGTATGGGAAGAATATGCCTACAATTTTATTAAAGACACGGATGATTTTTATGAATCGGTTACCGGAATTGATTACACTTTTATCGGAGGAACATATGTTATGTGCGAGTACTACCGCAATACCGGTGGTAAAGATGACTATAAAAAATACGATTTAAATGACTGGCTGCAATTCATTACCGCCCAAACAAAAACTATATCCCGAAATCAAATATACGCATCCCTTACCCATCCAATGACTGATTTAATTACTGCAGGAACGTCTGTAATTACCAGTCTTAACGATGGAAGTCTTTCGTTAATTCCGTCTTTTACTTATAGCTTATTTGAAAATGTTGATTTATCAATATTTTTAAATTTTAATCTGGGTAAAAAAGGAACCAACTATGACCGGACATTGGGAAATGGCGGGGTAGCAAGATTACAGGTCTTTTTCTAACCTACAGGAGAATTTATGCGAGACAAAATACTTAAATCATTAGCCGGACTGCATTCAGCCCATCCCTGGAAAATGCTATCCTTTATTCTGGTTTCCACGGTCCTGTTAGGAATAATGGCTATCCAAATAAGGCATACTATGCGCTGGTCAGATCTTTTGCCGGCAAAAGACAGGAGAACCATCCAATTTAACAAGGTACTTGATGAATTTGTATCAGCTACCAGTATTGTAGTAGTAGTACAGGGTGAAGAAGAAAAAATAAAAGCTTTTGCTGAAGCTGTAGTTCCTCAAATAATACAAAAAATAGACCCTAAAGACGGAAAACTTTTTTTTAAACGGATTGATTATAAACAGGAAACAGATTTTATTAAAGAACACGGATTAATGTTGATTAAAGCAGACGATTTAAAAAACATGAAAGATATTTTCAAAAACCCTAACCTCCTGCCTCTACTCACTAATATCAATACCAGTCTGGAAAAGGAATATATTCAACGGGAAGAATCTATCTCCACCCGTGAAAAGGAAGATAGCGCCTTTATGTTTTTAGACGGCATAGAAAATTTTATAAAAGTAATACAAAAACATCTTTCCGGCGATTCTGTTTCCCGAAAAGATGCTCATCAATCTGCAGATAAACTGCTTACCGGGGAAGAATATATGCTTTCTTATGATAAGCAGGCCTTAATCTTAAATGTAATCCCCAATTTTACCATGGTGAATATGCATAAAGTCGTTACCGGGACCAACACTGTTCAGGAAATAATCGATAATTTAATGAAAAAATTTGACGGCGTTCAGGCAGGACTCACCGGTATGGTTCCTCTTCAGCGGGACGAAATGGTCTATAGTGAACAAAGCTTAGGGATTTCTACCGTTATTGCCTTTATTGCGATTTACATATTATTGGTACTTGCTTTTAGAATGTGGATAGCTCCTCTTTTTGCTTTATTAAACCTTTTTTTTGGGGTTATCTGGGTAATTGGCATTACTGCTATCCTTATAGGGACATTAAATATGATGACTTCGATGATGGGGGTAATTTTAATCGGATTGGGTATTGATTTTTCTATTCATATTATCTCCAGCTTTACTGAAAACAGGTCTTTAGGCCTCTCTATTGAAGATTCACTGCAGGAAACATTTCTCAACAGCGGTAAAGGTATTATCACCGGTGCTCTCACTACTGCTGTCGCTTTTTTCACGTTGATAATTTGCCGTTCCCGGGGAATGAAAGAATTAGGAATTGTATCAGGCAGTGGATTGCTGGCTATTATGGTAGTTACTTTTTTATGTTTACCGGCCTTGCTGGTCTTAAGGGAAAAGAGATTAGAGAAAAAAATTAAAACAGGAAAATTAAAAAAGATAACCGGCACTAAAGATATTTCCTTAAAAATACTGGGTAAAATAAGCAGCCTTTTAAGTAAAAAATATCGCTTAACTATTATTGTTTCACTAATAGTTACCGGGTTTCTGGTGTTTTCTGCCCTAAAAATAACCTTTGACCAAAATTATATGAATATGGAACCCAGAGGTTTGGATTCTGTCGAATTACAGAATGTTATACTGGAAAAATTTGACCTTAGTATCGATTACGCAATGATCTTAGCCGATAGTGTTGCCGAATCAAGGGAACTGGCCAAAAAAATAAAAGAGCTTCCCTCGGTTGCTTCCATAGAAAATATATCTCTTTATTTTCCCTCGGAAGAAGAGCAGAAAAAAAGAATACCCCATATTCTGGAAATAAAAAAATCATTACTGGCTTCAACATTAAACCAGTCTTTTAACCGGACAAAGATAGATAAACTATTAAAAGAGTTGGAACGCTTAGAAATGAATGTAATGGAAATGCAAGATATGGCTTATTTAGACGGCCAGGATAAAATAGATAGTAAATGCAGTAAAATCACCGGAGACCCGGACCATCCCGAATCAATTAACATCATCCGTAAATTAATCGATTTTATTCATCAACACAAAACTGCCAATATTTCTAAACTGGGGATATTCCAAACCTATTTTTCACCTTATTTCAAAAAAACTGCTTTGCTTATGTGTTCAGAGGAAATTATCCAACAAAAAGATTTACCCGATTCCATTTTAGACAGATATTCCAATAAAGAGCGTACCCAATTTTTAGTAACTGCTTTTCCCTCAATGAACATCTGGCAGGATTTAGAATTTCTGGATCGATTTTCCGATGACTTAGAAAAAACCAGTGAAAAAGCCACTGGAATGCCGGTTATCTTTAGAGCTATTATTGATATTGTTGGCCGGGACGGAAGAAACGCTTTAATACTTACCGTCTTTATGGTTTTTATTCTTTTATGGCTTGATTTTAGAAGCCCTGTTGACGCTTTAATCGCTATGGTTCCCCTGATTGCCGGCTTATTCTGGATGTTAGGAATAATGAAAGTCATCGGTATGCAGATTACGATGCTGAATGTTATGGGACTACCGATGATTGTGGGTATCGGTATTGATGACGGAGTTCATATCATGCACCGCTGGAAAATAGAAGGGAAAAATGCCATTTACAAAATTTTTGCCAGCACCGGAAAAGCAATTTTCATTACCAGCCTTACTACAATGTTAGCTTTCGGTTCTTTAATGTTTTCCATCTGGCGGGGATTTGCCAGCTTAGGTGCAGCGATGTTCATCGGAGTAGGCGCCTGCTTTTTAACCACGATTATAATTTTATCTGCTATTATGGGACTGGTTAACAAAAAATCCGCAAGAAAAAAACAAATTAAATGATATTAGCAGCCATTGTTAAACCGCACATACAATATATCCTCATCCGTTTTGAATCTTGATTTTTAGTCTATCTTACGTCCCATTACATAACATTCAGAATAATTTATTCTACCTTATCCCGGCACAACTACTTCTTACATCATTTTTTTGAAATAGTCAATCTTTTATACTTTGATTAAATAAAAAAAGAAAAAACATTCCAATAATGCCTCCATTGAAAACAATTTCATTTCAAAAATTTAGTTTTTTTTAAAAAAATGAAATATTTTAGACTGCCCGATTGTATATAGAGAGTAATCAAATAAATAAACACAAAATAGGGTAGCAAGACAATTAAATTAACTCACACAATTTCTAGAATTATGCAAAATAACACATTCTGTCATTCCGCACTTGGAGACTGTGTCACAATTGATGTAGTTGCCCAATTTATTGGGCTGCTGAATGATTTTGTCGATGAGCCTCATAAATGAGGCAACTACAATTGTCGCAAAAACAGCAATTGTGACACAGTCTGTTGATGCGGAATCTATAATGTTTTTAAATATTAACAGATTCCTGCTTTCGCAGGAATGACAAAGAAAGATAGAAAGCCATTTTGCAAAACTCTAATACAATTTCAAAAAAGGAGGAGGTGATATAATATGAAAAAACTATGTATGCTTTTAGTTATTGTTTTTGCAGTAGTTCTTGTTTCCGGACAAGTGTCGGTTTTTGCCGGTGATCAAAATACCGAACAGCATGAAAACCGTGAAGATTCACAGGTAAGACCTGGAGATGAGGACGCCGGAGGCGAGGAGACAGAAAAACGTGAACAAGCAAAAGACCCGGACGATAAACCATAATAATTACTATTTCTTTGATGTAAAATGCCAATTATAAAAAAAAGGGGGGGGTGTTGTCAGGACAAAATAATTTTGACACCACCCCTTTTTTATAATCTTTGTAGTCTTTGAAAAATGTTGCTTGTTTCCTAAAAAATCAGCATTTTAACCCTTTCCAATGAATAAAACATTAATATTACTGTAAGTTTTCCACAATTGTTAATAATATTTAACAACAATTTAAACATTTGTATCTATACATTAATGTAATATAACTGTAATACAAACGAAATATTTTTTCAGTCATACTGAACATACATTATCTCGAAAACATACTCTTCTCTCATCAAAATCAAAATAAAATAAGGCCTTTTCGTTGATTTTGGAAAAGATAACTTTTATTCTTCTATAATAATTTCATCCAAAGCCCGCTTGGGCACATGGTGTACCCCCTCAGTATCGCGCCAGTATTTTATATCTCCGGAACCCTGCACTTTCGCAATTACCACCGTTTCTTTGGGTTTACCCAAAGCCAGAACCAGCAATATCTCGTACCGGGGTAATATCCGGAGAGTATCTCTTAATCTCTTTCGATCTATCGCCCCAACTATACAGCCTCCCCAACCTTTTTCCACCGCACCCAGCAAAATACTTTGAGCTGCTATACCCGGATCACTACCAAAAGAATCTCTGATTTGGGTGTCCCCCAAAATGATGATATATGCCGAAGGCCTTTCTCCCTCCTCCGGACCAGACCAATCTTTAAGATAACCTGCCCAGGCAAGACGGGGAAAAATCAAAGCATTCTTTTGTACCTCGCAGGAAAGAATATATTTCAGCGGCTGTAAATTACTGCCAGAGGCAGAAAGCCTGGCCAAATCTACAAAATCTCTCAATTCTTGAGTTTCTATACTAACCTCCTGATAAAATCGGCGGTAACTCCTATTTTTTAAAACTAAATCCCTAATCATACAAATCTCCTGTCTTAAAATTTAAATTTTCTCTTTTATTGTCTCTATCATCCATTTATCTGCTTTAACAATATATGAAATTTTACAGTCTTTACCATTATCCAATCTGATATTAAAAATTTCCTTTTCCGGTGTCCGCATTCTACTAATAATTTTTTCAATTTTGTATCTATGCTTATCAATAATTACTACGTTGGGAACACCGGGATATTTGTAATCAGCACTACATTCAACTAAGATTTCTTTTTGAATAATTTCTTCCATTGTTCTCTCGCCTGGTCTGTTTTATCTTTATTTTTTTCAGGTAGGGATTTATCAGCAAATTGAAATTGCTCACAAAAATTTGCTTTGTCTTTGTTTTTTACCGGATCAAGATTATTAACCTGACATTGATTTGATTTGTGTTGGTCATAAAATCTGCAGTTCAAACAGACATGTAAATCCTCGGCACATTTAAGGCAGGTATCTCTTCTTCCGGGTTGATTAAACCCTTCCCAGATTGTACGGCAGTTATGACAGTATTTCATTGTTTTAAAAAGGAAATATCCTCCGATAGATATAATACAAAACTGCGATAATAAATAAGTTTACTTTTTTTCCCCTGATATTATTATAAAACCGCCTTTCCCAAAACCTTTTTTTGGTTCTTGAATTGACTTTATTTTACCTGGAAGATCAAATAGTGTTTGATAATAATAAAAATTAAAAAACCCGGCATTTTCTAATAAACCTGTTATCTCTTTGACATTGAAAAATTTCGCCTTTTTATAGAAAACCCCTCTTTTTTTCTGATAGTTTTTCCCCAAAAAACTATTTTTATCAATTATCCCTACAATGACCTTGCCCTTTTCCTTTAAAACTCTTCCACTTTCTTTTAAAACTTTTTGTGGATTCTGAACAAAGCAGAGTGTAATAATAATCGCTACATAATCAAAAGTAGAATTTTTGAATAGCAACTGTTCACCGGAACCCACTTTTGCATTTACACCTCTCTTTTTGGCAAGCCTAATCATATTTTCCGATGAATCAATTCCTGTTTTTATATTCAAAGGAACAGCAAATCTTCCCGTACCCACACCAATTTCCAATCCTTCTCCTTTTTTAGGCAAAACTCTTTTAACCGCTTCAAGTTCCGATAAATAAACAAATTCGTTTTTATTATACCAGTCGTCATATTTTTCCCAGTATTGGTTAAACACTGTTTTCATAAAAATAAATCTCCGCTAAGAAATTAAATTTAGTCTATTTAAAATCCACTATTTTAAACATTGATTCTTTATCAACAGGTGGGACATGTTCCTGACGGACAGCTTGACCCGGATGAACCCGAATTTCCTACACTAAACGAACTTAGTGTCTTCTCAATTTTCCTGCTTCCACATTTTTTGCATTTGAGTTCCGCTTTTTCAGAAGTAACCCCTATTAATAAATCAAATTTTTCACCACAATCTTTACAAATATAAGTATAAATAGGCATACTCTTTTCTCCTTATTTTCTTAAGTATTTATAGACCCCTGCAAATTACACGTAGGTTACCTTATAACCCCTTGTCTTTTATATAAGCGTTAATTTTATCCGTTATTTCATCCATTATTTTTGCTGTTTGTGTTTCTTTTTTGAAATAGATAAACGGTTGTCCGGAATCTCCCAGTTTTACTATTTCAGGTTCAAAAGGAATTCTTCCTAAAAACGGTACTTCTAAATTATGAGCTGCATTCTCACCCCCGCCCATTCCAAATAAATCTATTTCTTTCTTACAGTGAGGACATATCAAACCACTCATATTTTCAATTATTCCAATGACAGGAACATTTACTTTTTTTGCAAAAAAAACGCTTTTTCTGGAATCCAAGATAGCAACTTCCTGTGGTGTCGTAACAACAATTGCCCCTTTTGCATCCGGAATAAGCTGACACACACTTAACGGTTCATCTCCCGTTCCGGGAGGAGAATCAACAACCAAATAATCAAGCTCTCCCCAATTAACATCTGTTAAAAATTGTTTTATAGTTATCATCTTCAGAGGTCCCCGCCAGATTATCGGCTGATCTTTGTCCTCTAATAACAAAGCAAGACTTATCACTTTTAAATTAGGCAACACCTGGAAAGGCTCAATTCCTAATTCAGAACTTACAAGTCTTTTCCCTTCAATTCCCAACATCTTAGCAATATTCGGACCATGAATATCAACATCCAAAATACCCACCTTGTTTCCTTTTACTGCCAGACCATAAGCTAAATTAACCGCTACTGTAGTTTTGCCAACACCGCCTTTTCCGCTGATAACAATGAGCTTATGTTTTATTTTAAGCATTCTCTCTTTAAGACGTTTGTCCTGTTCAATTTTTTCTTTTTCATCTACTTTTTGCATTAACTAAACCTCTTACCCTATATTTATTCTTTTTTTTAACTATTTTACCCCTTCTATTAAATCCCCTTCATCAAAAAACTTTTTCTTACATCGCCTCCAACATCACACAAAGATTATAGATAACACTAATTTTATTCTTTTTGCAAAATTCTATGGCGTTTTCACTTTCCGCTCCCGGTTGAAACCATACACGATAGATATCTTTCTCCTTGCATTCTCTCACAATTTTTTCAGTTACTTTCGGCGGTGTAACTAAATTAACAACATCTACCAAAAAAGGAATATGGATTATACTCTTATAACATTTTAGGCCATCCACTTCATTCATACTGGGATTCACTGGATAAACTTTATAATTTTTTTCTTTTAAGTTTTTTAAAATTTTGAAAGCATATTTAGTTTCATTTCTGAATGAACCTATAACGGCAAAATTTTTCTTTCTTAAAAAATCTTTAACTAAATTTTCCATTTTTTAATTTCCCGCATAACTTCTAAAATTTTTTTCCTCTTTTAGCTTTACACAGGATTTTACTCCTCAGGAGAAATCGCTTCTTGTGGGCACTCACTTATGCAAGCACTACATTCTACACAGTCCTCACTTATAACTGCTTTGTCGTTCTCAATCTTTATTGCCTCTACACCACAACTGTCTACACAAATACCACACCCCGTACATTTTTCCTCATCTACTTTTACAGCCATTTTTTCCTCCTTTATACTTCTTTTAAATTTTTTTAACGATATACCATTTTGAATTTACATCCAACCCTTATATAAATTAAATTGTCCCTCTCTCACATTCTTCTCCCTATAATGTTATTTTGTATTATAGCAAATTCAATCTATTTATTCAAGAACATTCCTCTTCATTAACCAAATATAAACTCTTTTCCCATTCCGGAAGAAATAATAAATTATGCACACAAGTTGATAAAATCAACAAATTAATTTTCTATACCTCCCCCCTTACTGTTTTTACATTGACATTCGAAAATAATTAAGATATTATGAATTTTTAAATAAACTTACATTAAGTAAAAATTATTGGAAAGAAACTTATCTATGTTAAATCTTAAAAATTATCTTATTAACGGTGACACGGAAGATTGGCATAAGGTATTTGAATACAATCCACCCCACTGGGGTTTTACCCCTGAAGGAAAATCTGCCTGGGATGCATTACAATCAGGGGATATTATTTATTTCTATGCTTCAAAAGAAGCAAAAGGCATTATCGGGAAAGGACTCGTATTAAGTAAATTTCACGGTACTGATCCTTTTTGGCCACGGGAAATTAAAATCGGTAGTTCTAAATGGCCATGGAGATTTTACTTTAAACCCATCAATTTACTTCCTCCGGATCTCTGGAAAGAAGGTAAAGGACCTCTTCCTTCCGCTGAATTTGATATGATGGAAATCAGTTTAAAAGGAAAACATATTGTCTCTTTAAATACCGACCACCTGGTAAAGATAGAGGAAAAAATATTCAGCTGGCCAGTAGTTAATGTAGGAATTAATAAATCACTTACCAAAAATCCGGCTATGATAAAAGAATTCCCTTCCGTAGAGTGTTCAACTAATTCTCATATCAAATTGATAGAAATTCTTGAAGCAATGGGGAAACTGCAAAACTTTTATCCACAAACAGAATTCTCTATTCCTGATGAAAAAAGAAAAGTTGATGTCATCTGGAGAAGAGAAATTCAAGGAACCCCTACCTATGCCTTTGAAATAGAACTTTCCGGAGAATTAGGTGAAATTGAAAGGGAACTGCAGAAACTTGATAAATGTTATCGATTATGGAATACTTTACCCCGGATAATTACACCCGCCTCCCAGATACCCCGGGTAACAGAGATTGCTGCTTCTTTAGAACTCAAGGATTTAGTTATTTCCATTACCCCGGAATTGATTAAAAAAATCTATGCGCAGAAAAAAAGTTTCAAAGATTTGGAAAAGGAAGTAGGCCTTTTATAAAAATAAAATTTATTCGCAGGTTCTTGACAATTCATTTTCTTCCTGCTATATTTAAATTGTTTGAAATAATTTTCCTTAGGAGGAATTTCGTGAATAAACACTTTTTTCTATTAGTCGTATTTACTGCTTTTCTTTTTGTAGTTAATGCATCCGCTAGAATAAATCCTTACACCCAAATGGCGCAAGAACTTTCCGAGGCATCAAACTTATTAAAAAAATCTAAGGTAGCCATCATTCCTTTCAATTATATGGACAAGAGAAAATCTACCGGCGGGATGATTGTAGCTGAACGACTAACCACCCGCATTGTTAAAATAGGAAAACTTCAGGTTGTAGAAAGACAGCTTCTGGAAAAAGTCCTTCAGGAACTTCATTTCGAAATGACCGATATAGTAGATGCTAAAGCTACAAAACAAGTAGGAAAAGTATTGGGGGTAGACGCAATTATTTCCGGGTCTCTCATGGATATTAAAAGTGGCTGGGTTGAAATAAATGCCAGAGTAATAAAAACAGAAACGGCGGAAATCATCACTTCATCTTTTGTGCAAGTAAAAAAAATATGGTCTGATAGTTCAGTAACACAATCTGAAGCGGTATCTTCACCTCACCAAACAACAGTCACACAAACCACGCAGACCACACAAACCACACAGCCCCGTTATCAAAAACCGGCAGTTAGACAGCCTCAGTATCAGCAACCAAAAAAAACTCATCGAAAAATGGCCGACTGGGATGTAGAACCTTTCGCTGATATTCTTTTTGGTTCATATAACGGAACGGTTGATGTGTCCTTTCAAAATTACTCTTATCCTATAGACGAGGTCGATTTAGACCTGGATATAGACGGGGATGGTTATTTAAATCATAACACCTCTTACAGAAAAATAAGTTTTAGCGGAATGCAAATGGAAAATTCATCTATGCCCCTGGGGGTTCGGATAGGATTTTTTAGCAAACCGGCAAACAATAATTTAAGTTTAGGCTTTGATTTTGAAATGTCTTACATTTCACAGTATTTAAAAAGACAAAACACATCAATTACTCTAAATAGTTCTACCACTTATGGTTTTGGTTTTTGGGTTAATGATTACTTAAAAATAAATACTTTTA
>JAUVLC010000180.1 GCA_030595925.1 Clostridia bacterium
CCTTCTGTAGTTCAGATAAATTTTCTTTTAGTAAAATCTCTACATCAGCCGGGTTTATGAATTTAGAAAGTTGCGGCTTTATAGATAAAATTAGATTTTGGTAATTTTCAATGAAATTAGGAATTTCTTTATATAAAATATTAAGTTGATTAATTACGCTGGGAATTAGAAAAAATATAGTTAAAAATAACAAGGCAATTATAATACCAAAGACAATAATAATAGCCAATACTTTCGGGGCCTTTTTATTAAGAAGAAATCTATATAAAGGGTCGAAAAAATAAGCTAACATTAAAGCAAAACTAAAATATATAAATAACCACTTTAGTTTACTCAATACATAAAATAGAATGACAATACCAATGGATATACTGATAATAAAATTCAATCTCTTGTCTTTTACAAATTCCATAAATAATTTTCCGCCTGAAACAACTTTTTACTTATCTATTTATAACAGATTAACTCATATTATTCAATTTTTTTCAGCTTTCAGGATTCTATCCCAGGTATCCCGTAAGGATACAATTCGGTTAAACACCAACTTATCCGACGTTGAATCGGGATCCACACAAAAGTAACCTTTTCGCATGAACTGGTATCTGCTTCCACAAGCCATTCCCGCTAAACTGGGTTCTAGTAAACAATCAACCAACACTTCCAGGGAGTTTGGGTTAAGCTGTTTTATAAAATCTTTCTCTTCGTCCTGTTCTTCCGCTCTCTCGTTCTGGTCCAGTAGAAGATGGTCGTATAAGCGTATCTCCGCTTTTAAAGCATGCTCTGCGGAAACCCAGTGTAAAGTCCCTTTTACTTTACGTTTAGCACCCGGCTTACCGCTTTTGCTTTCCGGGTCATAGGTACAGTGTACTTCTTTTATCTCTCCTGTTTTTTCATTCCGAACAAATCCTTCGCATTTGATAATATAAGCATTTTTTAACCTGACCTCACGACCGGGAGCCAGACGAAAATATTTTTTCGGTGGGTCTTCGCAAAAATCTTCCCGCTCGATGTAAAGAATCTGTGAAAAAGGTATCTTACGCTTCCCGGCAGTAGGATCTTCAGGATTATTTTCTGATTCCATCTCTTCCACCATATCTCCAGGATAATTATCAATAATCAACTTCAAAGGTCGCAGTACTACCATCGTCCGGGGAGCCCTTACATTTAAATCTTCACGTATACAGTCTTCCAGGAAGCGGATATCCACTACACTATTTGTCTTAGCTACCCCAATACGCTCGCAAAAGTTTCGGATAGCCTCCGGGGTATAGCCCCTGCGCCGCAAGCCGGCTATGGTTGGCATCCGAGGGTCATCCCATCCAACTACATAACCTTCTTCCACCAGTCTACGAAGCTTCCGCTTACTCATCACAGTGTTAGTTAAGTTGAGACGAGCAAATTCTATCTGCTGGGGTAAATCTGGAAGATTCAAGGCATTTAGAACCCAATCATACAGAGGACGATGGTCTTCGAACTCCAGGGTACAGACGGAATGAGTGATTTTTTCATAATAATCCTCAAGAGGATGGGCATAGTCGTACATAGGATAAATACACCATTTATCTCCCGTCCGGTGATGAGTAGCTTTTAAAATACGGTAAAGAACGGGATCTCTCATATTTAGATTAGGTGAAGACATATCAATTTTAGCCCGCAACACCCGGGAACCATCGGCAAATTCGCCGGCCCGCATACGCTTAAACAAATCCAGGTTTTCCTCCACAGTTCGGTTGCGATATAAGCTTTCTCTTCCCGCCTCATTGAAACTTCCGCGGTACTTCCTGATTTCTTCAGGACTCAGGTCACACACATAAGCCTTACCTGCTTTAATCAGACTAACGGCGTAATCATACATCTTTTCAAAATAGTCGGAAGCATAAAAAAGCCTGTCATCCCAGTCAAATCCCAGCCAGCGAACATCCTTGATTATAGAATCAATATACTCCACATCTTCCTTACTGGGATTTGTATCGTCAAAGCGAAGATTGTATAGACCGCCATTTTTTACAGCCAAACCAAAATTCAAGCAGATAGATTTAGCGTGACCGATATGCAGGTATCCATTAGGTTCCGGGGGAAACCGAAGGTGTACCCTTCCATGGTGTTTATTCGTTTTATTGTCCTGATTAATTATCTCCTGAATAAAATTAACCGCTGCTTTAGATTCTTCGTGATCCATAAATCAGTCCCCTTATTTTATTTTATATTGTATTTTTTAGTTTTATCTTATCAGTGCTGAGCATTGTTTAATATTACTACATTTGCTCCCAAAAATCCAACTTTTTCCCTGTCATATCCTTTATCAACTTTCTTCCTAGTTCTTCCTCTCGACTTTGGCTTAAAAATTCTCTTAAGCTGTCTGTGTTATTGTTTTTTATGAATCTATACAACCCACTCAATCCCTTATAAAATAAGGGTTTCCGCCCACATCTAAAATAGGCCATTTTAAGCCTTTTTAAGCGCTTATTTTAAAAAATATGAACAATCACTCCAAACCTCCTCAAGAAACGCTACTACGACAATATTTCGCTAAAACCCTTATCTTGCAAGGCTTTCAGACTGCTAAAAACCTCATTTTAAGCCCTCTTTTGCCTTATTTTCTCCATATTTTAGAACCACTATAAACATTCCATATAACAAAAAAACGCAGAAACCCTTATATTTTCTACGTTTTAAAGACTTACCATTTTTTCCTATAAAAACTAATAATCCTCTAATTCTGTATATAGAAAATACACGTATCCCCATTTATTATTAAAAAGTTGGGGAAATCCTGCCTTTTTGGGGATAAAAGTTTTCGGTTATCGAGAGAGGTGGAATTTGTTCGGCTCGAGATATTCGCTGGCTTTCCTTCTTAATTGCTTGCTAAAAAGTATAAAAAAATGGTAAAATTATTAAAATTTAAAGATACTTAATTTTTTAAAATAATTATCAGTAGTTCTTTTCATTAATGTTTACTTCAATAATTAAAATAAAAGGGAGTAAAAAATTGATGTCTAAAAATCTTAATCCACTTACTATAGAAGAAG
>JAUVLC010000108.1 GCA_030595925.1 Clostridia bacterium
AAAATTACAGAGCAGGTAAGTGAAAAATTAGCTAAAGAATTAGCAATGCTTGGTTTTAATATGAATTTTGCACCGGTAGTTGATGTTGATATAAACAGCGAAAATCCTGTCATTGGTGCATTTGGCCGTTCTTTTTCTTCAAATTTTGTCGTCGAGGTTTCAATCTGTGTAATCTGGTTTCTAATCTGTGAAATCAGGGGCTGATGGATTTTTCAGCAGACCCTAAAACAAACAGTCACTATTTCTGTTTAACTATTTCAATGAAGGAATACTGTTATGAAATTGGAAAATTTAAGTAAATGCGATTTATGCGAAAGTGAATCGATATTTTCAATAGATAATAATCATAATATTTTCAAATGTAATCATTGTGGATATATATTTGATAATCCGCGGCCTGCTTTTGATGAAATTAAATATTTTTATTCTAGAGAAGATCAATATGATTTGTGGCTTAAAGAGGAAAAAGGTAGAAATATTCTGTGGAAAAGACGTTTAAAAATGGTAAAGAAATTTAAAAAGACAGGCAGTCTCCTGGATGTGGGAACAGGAATAGGACAATTTTTATATTTTGCCGGAAATGATTTTAAAGTAGAAGGAACCGAAGTGTCGGAAAGTGCAATAAAAGTGGCTAAGGAAAAATATGATTTGAATTTGAGAAAAGGTCAACTAGAAGATATTGATTTTATTGATTGTCGATTTGATGTAATAACGCTTTTTCATGTATTAGAGCATGTACCATATCCATCCCGGCTAATAGAAAAATGTTATAATTTGTTGAATAGGGAAGGTATTCTTATTATTGCTGTTCCTAATGAAATTAATTCTTTTGTAAAATCTCCCGTTAAGCGTTTATTATCATTGTTTCGAATTGGTAAATTTAAAAATTACGGGATATTTGGATTGCCTAAATTGGAACTAAATGATGCTTTATCTGAAATACATTTATCGCATTTTACTTGTTCCAGTTTAAAAAAATGGCTTAGTAATAAAAATTTTGTTGTAGTTGAAGATACATTAGATCCTTATTATAGTGCAATAGGAATTAAAAAAATTATTCACGATTTTTTATATTTATTCTCCTTAACAATTAAAAACATATTTAAGGCTAATATATATGATACTATCTGGATTGTTGCAAGACACAAATAATTTAACATTTTACTTTTCTTTATTTTACAAATTAAACAAGTCGTTATTCCTATTTAACTGTAGCTTATTTAAATAGGCTGTCACAAAATGTCCCCCCTCACCTTTTTCCTCTCCCTCGAGGGGAGAGGATGAAAGGAGAGGGTGAAATAAAGCATCGTCGGACATAACAGGAGGGCAAAAATATTTTACCCCCTAAAATTTTTGACGGAAAAGTAATTTTGTGACAGGCACTTATTTAAAAACAAGGATGAGGGCATATTATGAACAAACTGAAATTTATACTGGGTATTTTTATTATTATTTTTGGTGGCATTATTATGCTCATTAGTATGGTTTTTGGAATAGTCCATATTGCCGAAGGGTTGTACAAAGATGTATATGCTTTTCCGGTATCCCTGTCAATTTCTCCGGAAAATTCAAAAACAGATTCCTTTATCGCAAAAAAGGGAGATAAATTTTCTGTCTGGTTAAAAGTTCCTGATAGACGGATAGAGAATAAAGATTTTCATATTAGTACTTTTTTTGTTAATCAAAAAGAGGAAGTAGTTAGTGAATTTAAAGAAAATTTTAAGGTTGGATATTTTCGAAACAGTTTTGGCCGGGGACAATATTATAGATTAGGTGTGCATGATTTTGAAAGTGATTTCCAGGGATGGATAAATTATACAATAGGTGGCAAATGGAGGTATCTGTATAATGGTTTTTTGGTAATAAGACGGCGGAAATCTTTTTCATTACCGGTAAGGGAGATAGGTGTTTTTGGGGTAGGAATTTTGTTGCTTATTATCGGGGTCGGAACAGTTGTAAAAAACAGGCCGGCTGAAAATGAACATAAAACAAATTGATAGATAAAGGAAGATTGATATATAAACATATTATGGGAAACAGGAATAGATTGTTAGTCAATGCTTTGTTTTTGTATGTATAATAGAGCGAAAGAATATATTGGAAAAAGGGAGAAAAACGGGGTTAAAATGAAAAGAGGATTAATAGGGATATTTGTACTTGGTTTTGTCTTTACAATAAAAGGGATAGTAATAACAGCCAATATTGCGACTCATCAAGTAACAATTAATATAGTTGCTGTTGATGAATTAATTATTTCGGGGGGGGATGTTACACTGACTGTTGATTCGGCAACTGCCGGAACTTCTTTGGATGATGTTAGTGATAATGCTTGTGCTTTTGATTGGACGACTAATTCCGGTACAAACAAAAAAATTACCGGGCAGTTAGATGCTGATTATTCATCAGGTGTTTCTTTATCAGTAAGTGTTGGTGTTGCTGGTGGGAATGGCGACAGCACCGGACATCAAATGCTTATTAGTGCAAGTGCCGTGGATATTGTTGCCGGAATGCATAATGAAAATGTTGGGAATAATGTTCTTGACTATACAACGTCGGTTGCTATTGCTTCTCCCGTGAGTGAAACCAGGACAGTTATTTACACTATTACCGACCAGTAGAAAAATGAGATGGTATCTATAATTCTGAATTATTTTTTAAGGAAACAATAAGATTATGGAAAAAAATAAAACGATTATAAACATTGAGCAGGTAACTAAGAAATATTTTCAGGAAGAATTCTTTTTTAAAAAAAGAGAGATTGTCGCTATTAGCAATCTCAACTTACAGGTTAAGCAAGGTGAAATATTTGGTTTGATTGGGCCAAATGGTGCCGGTAAAACGACAATTATGAATATGATTATTGGTTATATTAAACCAAGTATAGGATTTATCGATGTTTTTAATCAAAGAGTTAACAGTAATTGTTTGAATGATTTTAGGGAGAAATTGGGATATTTACCGGAAACCCCTACTCTACATGAGTATTTTAGAGTAGAAGATTTATTGTATTTTTATGGTTCTTTTTTTAGATTAACTGATAAGCAAAAAAGAGAAAGGATAAATGTTCTCCTGGATGAAATGGGACTGGAGAATAAAAGAAAAGAGGTCGTAAAGAATTTATCAATTGGCCAAAAGCGTGCACTTGGTTTGGCTCAGTCGTTAATTAATGATCCGGAATTGCTTATATTAGATGAGCCGACTGTTTATCTTGATCCGCTAATTTTAAACAGGTTCCGGTCGATGCTGATTAAGTTGAAAGAAAGGGGTAGAACTGTTTTTTTGTCTTCCCATATTCTTTCCGAAGTAGAAAAAGTATCTGATAGAGTAGCTATAATAAACAAAGGTAAACTAATAGCTTTGGAACTTACTCGGGAATTAACCAGACAGGGGTCACTGGATAAAAGATTTCTGAGATTAATCGGTGTTGAATGAGGAATAAAGATGATCGATAGAATTAAGATAATTTATTTAATAGCTCAAAATGTATTCAAGGCATCCTTACGGGATAGAGTAATGTATGGGCTTCTTTTTCTCTCTCTGTTATTTGGCTCCATGGCCCATTTGCCGTTTATAATGAAGGAATTGGAAGGATTTAAGGGAGAAACTCCATTTATTATGGCTGTTGAAATTGGTTTTGTTTTTATAGTTATTTTTATGTTTCTTATAGTTGTGTTTGTTTCCCTTGGAATACTACGGAATCAATTGGAACCCGAAAAAATGTTATTAATATTGTCCAAACCAATAAGCAGAGGGGAGGTGCTCCTGGGGATTAATCTGGGACTGGTGGAGATACTTTTCTTAAATTGGTTGGTAATTACCGGTGGATTATGGTTAACCACTTTTATTCATACCCGGCAGTTAAACCTTAATATATTTTTAGGGATGGGGGTTATTTTCTTAATGGCTGTTCTTTTTTTGTCACTTATAATAACCATATATACTTTTATTCCTTCCGGTTTGAGCGGCCTTTTAGCCTTTTTAGTCTTTCTGGGTAGTTTTGGAGTTGCTAATACAGCATGTTTAACCCGGTGGATAAATTATCCCCTTTTACTAAACTATACTAAAATTATTATTAAATGTTTTCCCAGGGTAGTTCCTTTATTAGCAGTTTCTATGAAGACATTGGGAATGATATCAATAGAGGTAAATTTTGTAGTGCCTATAGTACATACGTTAATTTCCATAATTCTTTTTAATTTGGTTGCATTTTTAAAATTTAATCGTGTAAAATAGAAAATGAAAATAAATTAGGGGATTAAAGGATATATAGAAATGATGAAAAAAATAGTTTTTTGGATGATAGGAAGTATTTTTTTTACGATTATAATTTTGTTACAGGGAGCTTTTGCTCAAGAAAAATCCTTTATGATGGGAATGCGTATTGGTTGTGTTACCGAAAATTGGCAGATGAGTAAGCAAGAAGAAGGGGTCTTTTCCGGATCAGAAGGAAATTCAGGGACTGTTCTTTTTTCCGGGTTTGGTAATGGTATTGATTTTAGTATCTATAGTAATTACTATTTTTCAAATTGGGGGGTAATGTTAGAATTGGGAAGCAGGATATTACCGGAGAAAAAAATTTATGTAGAATCTACTTCTCCGAAAGAGAACGAATATTATGAAAATAGTCTGGTAATTTTTCCGATAACGTTAAGTGTGATGCGTAAAATAAATATTTCAAGTTCGAAGATTATTCCTTATTTTGGGCTGGGAGTAGGGGTTTATATCTCTGAATTAAAGCAAAGACATTGTTTTGAGGGGGTGGAGGGGAGATGGTTAGCGGCTTCTTCCAATCCTATTGGGGTACATTTGTTAGGAGGATTTGATTATCCTTTAGCAGGTAATGTGCTATTTGGGTTGGAATTTAGATGTAGTTATGCAAATGCGGATTGGGAAATAAAAGATATTGATAGAAATAATAAAACTGAATTGGAAGATATTGATATTGGAGGGATGTCTTTTAAATTAGGATTGGGTTATAAATTTTAGAATTTATAATTCTTGATTGAAATAGGTTAAGTTTAAATATAATTAGTGTTTGTTTCTTAATCAAAGTGTTTTTGAGGAGGGTGACGTATGGTAATTAATAAATGGTTAAAATGTTTTATTGCTGGATTATTAACAATTTTATTTTTATGTTTGGGCATTTGTGCCGGGGTAGAAGAAAAATCGTCAATTGATAAAGAAAAACTTAAAAAACGAGTAGAATTATTTTTAAAAAAAGACAATGTTTCTCGAAGAAGGAGCGTAGAAGATGTTTTTTTGCTGGCAGAAATTTATGAAAAAGAAGGAAAAGATAAAGATGCTATGTTCCTTTTTCAGGAGGGATTAAGGGTTAATAGCTGGCGTTTGAATTACCAGTTTAGGCTGGCACAACTTATGTATAAATATGGGGATAAAGAGCAGGCAGTAGAAAAAGCAAAGATTGTATGTCAATATGCGGAAGATGAGGAGCTTTTAGTAAAGGCGGAAGAATTTCTCTCTAGGATAGGGATTAAATCGATTAAAAGTATAAATAAAACAAAGATGAAATTGGGTAAAAATCCGGAGATGGTAATTGTTCCTATAGGAAAAGTGAATAAACTCCTTTTATTGGAAGTAAAAAGTAAATTACAGGAAAAAATGGGTATCAGCTATTCTATTATGGAAGAGGAGATTGACCCAGGAAAGATTGACCGCAGTTATCTGGATAAATACACGATAAATACAAAGAGGAAATTGCTGGTTAGCTTTTTGAGATTATTTCCCGAACAGAATGAAAGATTTAAAAAATTAGAGAACCAGGGACAATTTAATGCTTCGCGGTTGATTTTAGAAGTTGAAGAAAAATATAAGATCAATAAGGGTTCTAAGATTAAGGGTTATCTGGGGATAACCCAGGAAGATATTTTTGATGGAAACAGTAATTTTCTTTTTGGTTGGGCCAGGAAAAATTACGGGGTAATGTCCTATCATCGTTTTTTAGCCGTTTTTAATAATGAACCTCCTAATCGGCCAAGATTGTGTGATCGCATGGTAAAACAGGGGATATCCAGTTCTTTTTTTATTCTTGGTATTCCACGTTGTACGAATCCTACTTGTATTCGAGCTTATCCTCATAATTTGACTGAACATGACCAAAAAAGTAATGAGCTATGTTCCTGGTGCAAAAAACAATTAGAGCTTCATACAGGTGATTAAAATTAAAAAGGAAAATCTCTTATTAGATAAAAAAAGATACAGATATTAAGTTAAAATATATTTTTAGAAAGGAGGCATGTATGCGTCGTTTGTTTGTTTTTATGTTTTTGGGGATGATGATAGTCCCTGGATATTTATGGGGGGAGAAGGTTAAACCAATCAGGGAAGGGATTAAGGTTTATCAGGATAAACTTGGAGTTAAAGGGGATAAAGTTATTGGTGGACTTACCTCTGCGGCATCGGTTAAATTCGTTGAAACCAGGGGGAAATGGATTAAAATTAATTTAACGGGGTGGGTTATGAAAAATCAGATGAAAAAAGATTCAGATAAGGTTGTTTTACCTAAAGCGGTTATTGAAACAAATTATGGGAAGATTGTTGTGGAGCTTTTTATTGAGCGTGCTCCGCGTACTGTGGAAAATTTTATAAAACTTACAGAGAAAGAATTTTATAACGGAATTGTTTTCCATCGGGTTATACCGGATTTTATGATTCAGACCGGGGATCCGACAGGGACAGGGCGGGGAGGGCCGGGATATAAATTTGACGACGAATTTAATTCCGAGCTTAAACATAATAAACCGGGAATACTTTCTATGGCAAATTCCGGACCCAATACCAATGGCAGTCAATTTTTTATAATTGTCAAACCCACCCCCTGGCTTAACAATCGTCACACAGTATTCGGACAGGTTGTAGAAGGAATGGAGGTGGTAAATAAAATTGTTAATGTTTCCAGAAATAATCAGGATTGTCCATTGGAAAAGGTGGTTATGAAAAAGGTTTCGATTATAAAAAAATAATTTTTTTGATTATTTAAAGATACAAATATATTTGACAGGAGTAAATAATTACATTATAATATATGTATCATTTTAAATCTTAAATCAATTTTCAGGAGGTTAGTATGTCAACATTTTTTATGTTAGGCAGGTATTCGTCGGAAGCAGTGAAAGGATTTTCTTCCAAACGTACAAACGAGGCTATCGGTACTATTGAAAAACTTGGTGGGAAAGTAAATGCTATGTATGCGTTGCTTGGAGCATATGATTTAGTGCTTATTGTAAATTTTCCCGGTTTAGAAGAAGCAATGAAAGCATCAATTGCATTGACTAAATTGACCGAAATTTCATTTTCTACATTTCCTGCAGTAACTGTAGAACAATTTGATAAAATGATAACTGAAATATAAAGATAGAAAATGTTTAATTTTAAAAAAAGTTTTTTTTAAAAAAAGAGAAAGGAGAAATTAGTGGGAAATTGACAAGTGCCACTAACGATTCCATTTTGATTATTTGGTAATACAGCTACGATTTGTTAAAATTATTAATAAATAGTGGTTGGCTATATTTTTTGAGGTGTATATATCAACAGCTATTTAGTGAAGGGAAAAGTAAATAATGTCAAAATATAAAGAAAAATATATCCGAAAAATAATTATTATGATTGCTGTGCTGTTTTTTTTAGTGAATAATAAATAACCCCGCTCAAGAGCGGGGCATTAAAGTCAAAACAATTTTAGTTGTTTGCTCTTTGTTTCATGTTGTTGGTACTTTATATACTTTCTGATTACATCAGCAGTCACTTTGTCACCAACAGTTCGGGCAAAGTATCCATCGTTCCAGAGTTCTCCACCCCATAACTCTCGCTTTATCAACGGAAACTCTTTAAATACTTTGCTCGCTGATTGACACTTTAATATTTGTACCACTTGCGATATTGAGTATCTCGGCGGAAAGGACAAAAACAAATGCACATGATCACTCATTACTTCTTGTATATCTATTTCAAAGTCATACTGTTGCGATATTTCTTGAAACATTTCCTTAACCCTTTTCGCAAGTTTCTCTGTAAATATATTCTTTCGATATTTCGGTACCCATACCAAATGATACTTCGTATCGTATACTGCATGGCTTGTTCGTTTTATTCCCATGCTTATAGTATACTATTTTTGATTGCCTTCGGCAATTCAACTTTTCATCTCCGTTCAAGAACGGAGTATTCAAGTTGAGGTTTTTATAAA
>JAUVLC010000152.1 GCA_030595925.1 Clostridia bacterium
TGAATAGTCGTTTTGATGGACATAGTGTAGTTAAAACTACAAGGAAATTGTTAAAAAGAGCTATAGAAGAACAGCACAATATTGTTTTTCAGCGTAACAAAGATTCCCTGGATATTTATTTAGAGAAATTAAGAAAAACTAAAATGGAATTGCCACATATTGAGGGGGTTAGCATTGAAGAAAATAGCAAATTTATTCCTTTCAAAAATATCTTCTATTCCTATTTAAATTATCAAATAGAACATAATTTTATAAATTTTGATGATATGATCTACATGGCATTGAGGTTGTTGATAGATGATAAAGTTTTACGGAAACAATTACAAAATCGTTTTAGATATGTGTTGGTGGACGAATTCCAAGATTTAAATAAGGCGCAACTTTTAATGATGCAAATTATTGCACTACCTCAAAATAACCTTTTCATAGTGGGTGACGATGATCAAATGATATATGGCTGGCGTGGTGCAGAAGTTAAATATCTACGTGAATTTAATGAAAGATACAGCAAGGGGATTGTAAAAGATTGTCCTTTGACGACGAACTATCGTTCAAGTAAGAAGATAGTAAAGCATTCAAAATGGCTGATAAGTTATAATACAAGGAGGATATATAAAGATATAAATGCGAAAAAAGATGCAAAGATGGGAATATTAGAGATTGAGTTAAAAGAAACTCTGTGGGAACAAGCTAAAACTGTTGCAAATTGGATTAAACAATTGAAAGAAAGGGAAAATATAAAATGGAAGAATTTTGCAATATTATTTAGGTACCATTCTTTTCAATTTCCTATTGCAATGGCGCTTGATAGCAAAAACATTCCACATTCTTCAGTCAATGGTCAAAGACTTTTTTCTTCAAAGGTGGGAAAGGATTTATATAGCTATTTTACCGTTATCCTTAGAACAGATGATGCTTGCAAAAATGATTATTCACGTATTTTAAACCGACCAAATAAATACTTTAAGAACGACATTATAAACAAAATTTCTGATTGGAATTCATTTGTCAAGGCGGAAATTCAACCTAACTTGAGTAGTTGGGAACGAGAGAAACTTGCTGGTTTCATAAAAACCATAAAACTATTAAAACGAGTTGTCACTTTTTCAACACCACCTTCGTCTATGCTGGATAAATTAAATACCGAATTGAAGTTGATTGACTTTTACAAAGACCAATCAAGCCAATTTACTGATTTGGACAAAGCAAGCGATAATGTAATTTTTGAGGTTATTTTGGCACTGAGCTATAATTTTAAAAATATAGATGATTTTTATGAACACATGCACAAGTGTCTTTTTAACAAGGATATGTCAATTAGAGATTATGACGAAGATAGTGTTAAAGATAATAAAATAGAATTATCGACTATTCATGCAGCAAAAGGCAAAGAATTCAATACCGTTGTTTACTTTAATCTTTTAGTAAATGAGAAGTTGAAAAAAGATACCGATGTAGAAGAAGAACGCCGTGTTTCTTATGTAGGAATCACGAGAGCAATAGATAATATATTTATAACAGCTCTAAAGCAAAAGCCATCAAGGTTTATTAAAGAGATAGCATTTAATCCAAAGATATATAGTATAAATGAACTTTACAGCATGTTAAATAAAGAAAAAAGCGGGAAGGCAGTAATAGAGTATAAAATTAAGCGTCGTAACAAAAAGAAGGAATTGATTCTGAAAAAATACCCAGAGTTGGAAGGGAAAAATTTAGTTGAATCGTATTCTTTTTTTTACAATATACGGATGTGGCTACGAGAGAAGGGAATGGAAAAAGCCGCCAAAAGAATAAAGAATATCGAGGGGAAAATTGCTGATTTAAAAGATAATTATCTCATACCAATTTTAGATTCAATTAATGAAATTGAAACAGAAATAAATTTTAGAAATATATTGTCTGGTAAATAGAAATAGTTGGAATTATTCCCAGTTAAATACATTATAGATTCTGCACCATAGATTCCGTATCAAGTACGGAATGACGGAGAAATGAATAGATAAATTAAATGGCTACCTGTCTGTAGAAGGAATACGAAAAGACGCCTCAGACGGAGACTTGGGGGACGTAGGTTAAAGGTTTAAAGTATGAATAAAAGAAACGAGAAGTGTACTTGGCGAGTAAATATCTGAAGAAACCAAGTGAAAAGACAAGGAAGTTATTAGGGATTGAATCAAGTGTAATAGGTGTAACAGAAGAAAAAAGCAGTTTTTTGTGTAAGAAAAAAAGGGATTGAAAAAAGAGATATTTTAATAAATTAAAACTTTAAGAGACGTCTCGTATATGCTTCCATAGAAAAATAGTAGAGAGGGTTTTTGAAGATATATGACAAGTTTAAATAGTTTAAATGAAATTTTAGAAGTGGTAAAAAACTGTAAAAAATGTAAATTCTATAAATTCAGAGAAAAGACTGTATTTGGTGAGGGAAAAGATGATGCCAGAGTTATGCTGATAGGTTTATCTCCCGGTAAAGAAGAAAATTCAACAGGGAGATTGTTTATTGGTCCTTCAGGCATTTTTTTAAATGAGCTTTTGCAATTGGCTAAAATAAACCGGGAATCACTTTATATAACTAATATCATAAAGTGCCATGCCCATACTTATTCAATAGGACAGAAAGAAATAACTACTTGTTCCATATATCTTGATAAGCAATTAGAGATAGTAAAGCCAGAGGCAATTATTCCTTTGGGTTCTATAGTTACGCAATACATTCTTGGAAAATATAATTTACCCAGGGAAAGAATTTCAAAAATTCATGGAAGGCTTTTCAAAGCCAGCATCGGAGACTTATTTAATGCAGGCAGAGACATAAAAATAATTCCAATGTTTCATCCAGCTGCTGCGCTAAGGACCCCTGAATTAGTAGAATTGATAAAAAAAGATTGGCAAAAGCTGTACAAAGAATTGTGAAGGAGAAAATGTTGCAGCATATTGCTAAGAAAAAAATATCGACATCAATCTATTAAAAAGAAACATTGCTGATGGTTCGGTGGTTGTTTTGGTAAATAAAAACCATAAAAATCTTAGGCCAATAGAGGGGAATTATACGGGATGTTGTTTAAAGTTTTAAAGTAAGTATGAATAGAAGAAATGAGAAGTGTATTAGGTGAGTAAATATTGGAAGGAATCAGGTGTGAAGTTGGGGAAGTTATTAGGGATTGGATTAGGTGCAATTCTCCTTAAGGATTGGCGGACAGGTAAGGATAACAAAAGGAAAGGGTAATAATAAATTATAACTTTATACAACTCCTTATGTTTTTCCATAAGACTGGAAAGTTTATTAATCATACAACGAAGTGTTAACCTTAACCATGAAGTAAATGATAAAGATAAAGAAAAGAGTGGATGCCAGGAACCTAAAATCTGTACAAATTCCTTACTTTCTTACTTGACGAATTCCTTACTTTGTGGTATATTAATAGTGGAGGTGATAAAAATGACAATCACAATGACAGCAAAACATCAGATAACGATTCCTAAAAAAATAGCAAACATATTAAAGTTGAAGAAAGGGGCAATGTTTGATGTAGTTGTTTCTAATAATAGAATTGAGCTTATTCCCCTTGAAATTAGAGAAAAAGTATTTACAAAAGAGGAATATAAAAAATTAGACGGCCTTTCTATAAAAGAAAAAGGGAAAGAGAAACGGGTAACAAAAAAATTCATTGCTCATTTAAAAAAAGGAAAAATATAATTAATGCCTCTCCATTTATATTATAGACCTTCTTTCAAAAGAAGCCTTAAAAATCTTGGACATAACCAAAAAAAAAAAATAGTAGGGTTAATATTAGAAGCGTTAGATGCTTATTATTTTAGCGGGTGTGATTTGGTAAAAACTAAAAAGATAGCTCCTTGGTTTTTCTATAAACGGTTAAGAAAACCGTATTATGAAGCTGGTGTAGAAAGAATTATTCGAATTATTATAAAGCAAGAAAGAGAAAAATGTATTGCAATATTAGCAGGGAACCATGATCAAATAAAACAATTTTTAGCCAACGTGTAATCCAATCAGTAGATTTTTAAACTTGCCGATACACTCTTTAGTGGAATTCACCCCGGATTGATATTTTAAATACATTATAAATTCCGCATCAAGCGCGGAATGATTCGCCTTAAGGATTGGCGGACCTGCCTTACAGACTGGCGGGCAACCAGGCAGAATATGTGTATGGACTGACGGAATAAAGACAAATACAATAGATAGTTCATAGACCATAGACAACAGATAACAGAAAAAAGACAACGGACAGTCCATAGTCCATAGACAACGGACAAAAGGCAAAAACAAAAGATAAGACAAAGAATAGATTCCGCATCGAGTGCGGAATGACGGAACCGAAAGTGGAATGACCCGCCTTAAGGATTGGCGGACAGGCAGAATATGTACGGAAGAAATGAATAGATAAATTAAACGGCTGCCTGTCTGTAAACGGAATGCGAAGGACGCCTCATAAATGAGGCAACTACAATTATTGCGAAAGATGCCTTATACATTCGACAAGCTCAGTACAAGTTCATAAGGCAACTACCTTTTTAGTAAATAACCCCGCTCAAGAGCGGGGCATTAAAGTCAAAACAATTTTAGTTGTTTGCTCTTTGTTTCATGTTGTTGGTACTTTATATACTTTCTGATTACATCAGCAGTCACTTTGTCACCAACAGTTCGGGCAAAGTATC
>JAUVLC010000117.1 GCA_030595925.1 Clostridia bacterium
TCTAATTGTGAAATTGGGTTAGCTGTTTATCAGAAGAAAAGTGAGTTTGGTTCCGGTTTTATGGAAGCATCAAGATTAAATATGGATAAGGTCAGTATTCCTTATCTGGTTGAAGATAAATCAGAGTTAAAGATAGATGGAGAATTAATTAAATCCAACAAAGAGGATATAAGGGAATTTTTATATGATGGTGGAAATGTTAAAAAAAGTGGAAAATAAATTTTTAATCGGAAAAATGTGTATTTTGTAAGCGGGGATAGAGGTTTTTTTAGCTTTCTCTTTTTTATAAAAAATAATCCCTCGAATATTACTTATGTGGCTATAGGGATAGATAATACCGTTTATCAGGGTATTGTTAATAATTCAGTAAAAGTCAGTTTTTATCCTATTTTTTTAACCGGAAAAAAATTGAAATTGATTGAATGTTGCGGCCTTGATTATTGGATGGAATATTTTAAGCAGAAGGAAAAAAATAAAGTGAACAAATTAAAACTTACTTATTTTTAATTTGGGATAGTTTTTTTGGAGTAATAGTATTTTGATTATTGTTTCAAGGAGGAGCGATTAATGATTACAGAATGGTTAAAAAATAAAGATTGTTATCGTTATGAGCGTAAGTTTGTTGTTTCCGAATTAACTAAATATCAAATAGAGCATATGGTTAAGCTTCATCCGTATATGTTTTCAGAAATACATCATCAACGGTTTGTTAATAATATCTATTTGGACACATTTGATAAGAAAAGTTATTTTGATGCGGTTAATGGTTTAAGTGTTCGGGTAAAAGTACGCATTCGCTGGTATGGTGATTTGTTTGGGGAAGTAAAAAAACCGGTTTTAGAGCTTAAAATAAAAGAAGGTTTATGCGGTAGTAAAAAATTATTTTTTCTTGATACATTCTCGATTAATGATAATTTCAAAATGGACAACATCTTGAATGTTTTAAAGAAATCAAATATTCCGGATGTTTTAAAAGTGAATTTAATTTCTTTAGAAGGTTCCCTTTTAAATCGTTATAAACGAAAATATTTCTTATCCGCGGATAGAAAATATCGGATTACTATTGATTCAGAAATGGAGAGTTATCAATTAAAAGTAAAATCTAATAATTTTTCCTATCATACAATTGATTTTATGAATACTGTTTTAGAGTTGAAATATGAACAAAAGCATGATGAATTAGCGCAAAAAATAACTGGTTTTTTCCCTTTCAGGTTAAGTAAGAGTTCGAAGTATACAAGTGGTATTGAAAAATTAAATTTATGGTAGAGGTATAACCCGGGGTGAAAATAATTAAAAATTTATTTGTATATTTTGGATAAGTTTATTTAGTGTAAAAAAATAGCATTATAACAAATAAAGTCGTTTGAACCGGATAAACGAATGAAACGAAAATTGATTAAAAAAGAAACTATTATTCTTTTGGGAATAATCTTGTTTCTTTCTTTCCATGGATTAATAATTTTAAATTATCCTCCGATGAAGGATAATAGTATGTTTCTTTATATGGGGGAAGGAATTATAAACGGAGATGTTCCTTATCGCGATAATTTTGATATGAAACCTCCCGGGATATTTTTTATATATGCTTTTGTCGCAAAGGTTTTTGGTTATACAATAAAAGGGGTTTATTTTTTTGATTTATTGTGGGCATTAATTACCATCCTGGCTATTTGGAAATTAACAAAATATCTTTTTGGAAGTAGGGTAGGGCTTATAGCCGGTTTTCTTTATGGTTTTTTGTATTTTACCTATGGTAACGTTTGGTATTACGGACAGGCAGAAGCATTTAGTAATTTACCGATTGTGTTAGGGATATATTTTTTCTTCTTGGCACAGGACAAAGGTAAAAAAGCGTTTTTCTTTTTTAGTGGATTATTTTTAGGAATAGCTTTTTTAATTAAATTTCCCTTGATATTGGGTATAATGTTTTTGCTTTTGTTTGTTTTTTTAAAAAAAAGTAGAATTATAAAAACGAAAGAGAAAACAATTTATTTTTTTATGTTTATTTTCGGTTTTTTTGTTTTGTTCATTCCTGTAATGGTTTATTTCATTTTTCATAATGCGTTAAGCAAAATGATCTATACTTTGTTTGTTTACACTCCTCAATATGCGCGAACCATGAATATTGCTTATACAGGTTTTTTGCAAAAAATAAATTTTTCATTAGGTAAAAGTTTTGAATTTTTTTTCATTTATACTGGACCGTTGGCTGTGTTTTCCTTGTTTGGTATATTTGGTTTTTTTACTAATAATTTCATGAATAAAGAAATAGGGGATGGTTTTCACATTAAACAGAACAGAAAACTTTTTTTATGCGGATGGTATATGTTGTGTTGTTTGAACGTTGCTATTCAAGGAAAGTTTTTTGACTATCATTGGGTTCCTGTTTATGTTCCTTTATCAATAATTAGTTCTTTAGGAATAATTTATTTTTTAAAAAATTTTAAAAAACATAAGAGATTATTTGTTGTTATTTCCTTTTGTACATTTATTTTTTCTATTATTTTTTTTCTTCGGGTAAATCGTTTTTATAAAGATAGTATAAATTATTTGCAGGGGAAAATTACTCGTAGACTTTATTTAAGTCGACTTGGGAGATTTCCCAGTAAATATGATTTTTCTCCTCACACGAATGAGGTTTTAGCAACTTATATAAAACAAAATACACAAGTAGAAGACTTCATTTATATTTGGGGGGCTCATCCGGAAATTTATGTTTTATCTAACCGTCGGTCGGCAAGTAAGTTTTTGATGGCTCATCAATTGTATTGTTCCTGGGCACCTTCTAAGTGGAGAGAGGATTTTTTGCGGGAATTAAATAAAAAGATTCCCCGGTTGTTTATAGTAACAAAAGGTGATTTGTTTCCCGAAGTTAGCGGGGTTTTAAAAGATTCCCGGCAGCAGCTTAAAGAGTTTAGGAAATTGAATTCTTTTTTGGCGGATAATTATTTTTTAGTAAAAGAAATAGATATGTTTTCTGTATATAAAAGAAAGGGTGGGGAAAATTGAAAATATCAGTCATTATTCCTGTTTATAACGAAGAAGAAACAGTTAAGCGAACAATTTGCACTATTCAAAAGGTGAATTTAGACAAAGAAATAATTGTAGTCGATGATAAATCGGAAGATTTGACTTACCATATTATTGAAGAAATGAAATATTCCAATCTTATTTTGATTAAACAAGATGTTCACCAGGGAAAAGGATTTGCTATTCGAAAGGCATTAGAATATATCAGTGGAGAGATTGTTATTATTCAGGATGCTGATTTAGAATATGACCCGGCATGTTATCATAAATTGATAGAACCAATATTAAAAAACCGGGCGAAAGTGGTTTATGGCTCTCGTTTTAAAGGTAAAATAAAAGGAATGAGATTTAGTAATTTGTTGGCTAATAAAATTTTAACCTGGGTTACTAATACTTTATTTGGAATACATATTACTGATGAAGCAACTTGTTACAAGGTTTTTCGTTCCGATGTAATAAAAAAAATACCCCTTAAATGTTGTGGCTTTGAATTTTGCCCGGAGGTAACGGCTAAAATAGCTAAAAGAGGAATAGCCATTGTAGAAGTACCTATTTCTTATCAGGCAAGAACAGTAGCCGAGGGTAAAAAGGTTAAATGGACTGATGGATTTATTGCAATATATACCTTAATAAAATATAGGTTTATGGATTAATAGACTAAAAAAGTAAATCCTAAATTTTTAAATAAAAACTAATAGATTATAATTTAAATACCAAACAAAATAAAATTCATACTTAGAATTTCGGAAATTAAAATTTATTTAGGATTTTCCGCCAAAGACGGATTTGTCTCTGGTATGAAGATGTTAGAGTTTAGTTTGTTATATAATAGGGTTTTTATAAAATAATTATAGTTTGATGTACGAGTTACAAAGATTGGAGAGGAGTAATTATGTTAAATGCTTTGACTGTGGATCTGGAAGATTGGTATATGGGTTTAGGAGTGCCTCCCCAACAGTGGAAATTTTGTGAAGAGAGAATAGTAGAAAGCACTAACAAAATTTTATGCCTTTTAAAGGAATTTAATGTGAGGGCTACATTTTTTGTTTTAGGTTGGGTTGCTCAACGACATCCGGAACTTATCCTGGCGATTAAAAGAGAGAACCATGAAATTGCCTCCCATGGATATTTACATAAACACATCTTTAAACAATCGGCACAAGAGTTTGAGTCAGACTTAAAACAGTCAATTAGTTGTATTAGTAAAGTAACCGGAGAAAAAATTTTAGGGTATCGGGCTCCTTGTTGGTCAATTACCAAAAAATCATTGTGGGCACTGGATATTATCAAGAAATATGGCCTTAAATATGATTCCAGTATTTATCCGGTAAAATCCCGGTTTTTTGGGGTAGCCGGTGGAAAACAGTATCCATATTTAGTAAAAGAAAACCTTGTTGAGTTTCCTCCTTCTGTAGTTAAAATATTAGGAAAAAATATTCCTTTTGCCGGAGGCATATTTTTGAGGATGTTACCTTATCGAATTGTGTATCAGTGTATTAAGCTAATAAACAAAAAAAAACAACCGGCACTCATCCATATTCATCCAATGGAGTTGGATGAAAAATTTTTTCCACCAAAAGAGTTGCCTTTGAAATGGAAAATTTTTCATGGTGTGAAAATTGGTAAAACCGAAAAAAAAATTAGATTACTGCTTAAAAATTTTAGATTTGGCCCGATAAAAAAGATTCTTTTTGAATCTTCCGATAAATATTTTTGAGTAGGGCAATTACTTTTAATTATAGGCTGTCACAAAATGTCCCCCCTTGCCTCTTTCCTCTCCCTTGAGGGGAGAGGATGAAAGGAGAGGGTGAAATAAAGCATCGTTGGACATAACAGGAGGGCAAAAATATTTTACCGCCTAAAATTTTCGACGAAAAAGTAGTTTTGTAACAGGCACTTTAATTACATCAGGGGGTTATTCTCTGTTGTTTTCTACGGGATAGTTAATTAAAAAAAAGAAAAATAAAATGAAAAAAAACGATTTTTTATTTATCTCTATAATTATTATTTTTGGTTTTATTCTTTATGCAAATTCCTTAAATAATTCTTTTGTTTGGGATGATAAAGGGCATATAGAAAAAAATAGTTTTATTAAAGATTGGAATAATTTGCCTAAACTTTTTAGTAAAGATTATTTTGAGCTTAGTAACGAAGGATTTGCTTTAAGCTGGAGACCGGTAACTACCCTTTCTTATTTTGTGGCTTATAGTATCTGGAAGATAAATCCTTTAGGTTATCGTTGCTCCTGCATTATAAATCATCTGTTTAATGCGGTGTTGGTATATTTAATAACATCTTTTCTTTTTAAAAAAAGAAGTATTGCTTTTCTGACAGGGTTGTTTTTTGTTGCGCACCCTATTAATACCGAGGCGGTTTGCGGTATTAGTTTTAATGAAAACTTATTGGCCTGTTTATTCCTTTTGTTATCTTTTTTTGTATATATAAGAAGCCGGAATATTGAAAAACCCCAAAAAATTATAATATTTCTATGGAGTATTTCAAATTTGTTTTACTTGTTAGCTTTATTGTCAAAAGAAGTAGCAATTAGTTTGCCTTTAATTATTATGGCTTATGATTATTATTTTGTCCCGGGAGGGAAGATAAAGAGAAGAACCTTTTTTTATTTAGGTTATATTATAATAACTTTTTTTTATTTGGGGGGTAGATTTTTTATTTTGAAGAATATACAAAGTGTATTTTTTTCCAGTGTAATTGGAAAAGATTTTTTATTCGTAGGATCTTTGAAAATAATAACAAGCTTTGTTTACTTTTTGAAGTTACTTATTTTTCCGATTAATTTATGTATAGTACCGATTATTTATACTCCGGAGTCTTTATTTGAAACTATTAGTATTATTTCAATAGGTGTAATAATTATATTTTGGGCGTTTAGTTTTTTTATTTATAAATATTCTAAAAAAATTTTTTTTAGTTTACTCTGGATTTTTTTAAATCTTTTACCTATATTAATTATATTACCTTTTTATTATCTGTTTAGTGAAAGGTATTTGTATATTCCGTCAATAGGTTTTTGTATGTTATTGGGAATAGGGATGAATAAATGTTTACAAATCAAAAAAATATCAATAATTGCATTAATTTTTATATTGTTTTTTTATAGTTGGACTACAATAAAGCGAAATAATGATTGGAGAGATGGTTTTACCCTGTGGTCCAGAACGGTTAAGAAATACCCGGATAATTACCAGGCTCATAATAATCTTGGGTGTATATATAGTGAACAGGGTAAATATAATGAAGCTTGCAGGGAATACAAAAAAGCTTTGGAATTGGTTCCTCATTATGTTGCATCCTGGCTTAATTTAGGAAATGTTTATATGTTAAAAGGAGAATATTATCAAGCCATAAAAGCGGTAAAAAAAGTTTTAAATTTAAATCCTGAGCATGTTGGGGCACATACTAATCTGGGGGTTTATTATACTAAAATAGGATTATATACTAAGGCGATGCAGGAGTATAATAAGGTCTTAGAATTAAAATCCCGCTCAGCCGGTATTTATAAAAATATTGGGGATTTATATCAAATACAGGGAGTGGATGATAAAGCAATAAAAGCCTATAAATATGCTTTAAAATTAAATTCTCAGTATTCAGAAGTTCAGAATATTCTTGAAAGTATATATAAGAAAAAGGCAGAAATTAAATAGAATGAAAAAAAACGATTTTTTATTTATCTTTATAATTATTGTTTTTGGATTTATTCTTTATGCAAATTCTTTGGATAATTCCTTTGTTTGGGATGATTGGCTCCATATAGTGCAAAATGATTTTATAAAAGATTGGGGTAATATTGACAAACTCTTTACTAAAGATTATTTTGAGCTTTCCAGAGAGGGATTTCCGTTAAGTTGGCGCCCGTTAACTACTTTTTCCTATTTTATTAATTATGGTTTGTGGGGATTAAATCCTTTTGGTTATCATTTATCAAGCTTGCTCAATCATTTATTAAATGCTGTGTTAGTTTATTTAATCACTTTTCTTCTTTTCCAAAAAAGACGGATTTCTTTCCTGGCGGGCTTATTTTTTGTTTCCCATCCTATTGCTACTGAGGCGGTTTGTGTAATTAGTTTTAATGAAAATTTATTGGCCTGTTTATTTCTTTTATTATCTTTTTATTTATACATAAAAAGTCAAGGCAGGGAAAAGTCCCGAAAAAATATAATATTTTTATGGTGTATTTCAAATTTATTTT
>JAUVLC010000075.1 GCA_030595925.1 Clostridia bacterium
TTTAGTTCTTTGTTAGATTAGAAAAAATTTATATTTGATTTAAACCTGCCACTTTTAGTAAAGTGACAGGTGGAAATATGGGTTAAGGTTCTGTGGTAAACTTTCCGCAGGATTCAGTGGCAGAATTCACAGGAATACGCAATTCGCTTATCTTAAAGATTTCATCTTTTGTTTGTTTCTTTCCCTGTTCCTCAATATATTCCATAATCATTTCATCTGTCACACTATTAGACTGTGTCGTAATCAATGTAGTTGCCCAATGAACTTGTACTGAGTGTAATTGAGGTATTGGGCTAATGGATACCTTTTCCAACAGGCGTCATAAATAGATTGTTGAAAAAAGCCTCTAAGGTGTCGTTGCGAGGAGCAAAACGACGAAGCAATCTCGTCGTTATCGTCGGAGAATGAGATTGCCTCGCCCTTAGGGCTCGCAATGACGGAGACAAAAAAAGAGTTTTTCAACAATCTCTAAATGTCGCCACTACAATTGTTTTAAAAATCAGACTTATAACATAGTATTTTGTATGTGATGTCGTTCTATAGTATTCCATCTCCCCTACTATACTGAAGTTATGGACTAAAAGTCCGGAGATTGAAACTTAAAGGAAGACAATTCAAAATACTAAATTCCTATTTTCCCCTCACCCTACCCTCTCCCACAAGGGGAGAAGAATAAAAGAATAGCAGAGCAATCTCTGCAACTACAAAATAACTCCGACAATAACGCAGGCTAAAGCCTGCGGCTACCACATAAAACCATGAATTGTGACACAGTCTGTCCGCAGGAATAACAACACTTAAAAAAACCCTCCAGGTTTTTAACTTGACAATTGTATGCATATTGCATACAATTGTATGCATAAACAATATAAGGAGAAATAAAATGAATCCTTTATCAAAAAATAGAGCATTATTATTACGGTTATTCTATACCAATCCTAAAAAGGAATTTTATATGCAAGAAATTGGACGCATACTTAATAAAAAACCCGGAACATTTCAAAGAACTTTAAACAGCATGGTTTCAGAAGGTATTTTAAGAAGTGAATATCGTGCTAATGCAAGGTACTTTAAAATCAACAAACAATATTCTCTTTACAAAGAATTAAAAAGCATTGTATTTAAAACGGTAGGTGTTATAGGAAGCTTAAAAGATACTTTAAAAAAATCAGGAAATATTAATTGTGCTTTTATTTATGGCTCTTTTGCCAAAGCAAAAGAAAATTTTCTCTCAGACATAGATCTTCTAATTATAGGAACTCCAAATGAAGATATATTAGTGAAAGAAATTGATAGGATGGAGAAGCAACTACAGCGAGAAATTAATTACAAGCTTTATGACCTAAAAAATTTAAAAAAAGACATTCAAAATAAAGATCCGTTTATTTTAAAAATTTTAAAGGATAAAAAAATTATAATTTTAGGAGAAGAAAATGAATTACGGAAAATTCTTGAAAAATAATTTAATTAAAAAGCAAAATCCTGATTTTAAACAAATTGAGCTTCAACTCCAGCGTTCTTTAAAGGACTTACAAACCGCAAACGAAAATTTAAATATAGACCTTACATGGACATATACAATAGCATATCATGCTATGATCCGAGCAGGCAGGGCACTTATGTATTCGAAAGGATTTTTGCCTACGACAAAAAACACACATAAAACAATTGTCGAATTCACAAAACTACAATTCACAGATGACAGATGACAGACGAAAGACGACGGACGACAGACAGAAACAAAAACAAAGATAAAAGACAGTCCATAGTATAACAGATAAAAAACTGCGAGTCGTGAATGGTAAATGACGCTAATCAATTACCCTGTAGCACAATATAAAAAATTTGGTTCATTCGTATTTATTGTGGAATAATAGTATAAAAAAAGAGTAAAATAGATTGTAAATAAAAGAGAATAAAGAAAAAAGCAGGAAAATTTAAGAGGTAAAATAAAAAAGCATCAATTACCAACAAAAACTTGGTATAGTTATGATAGCTGAATCAAACTAACCAAGGAGGTGATATGGTATCAGAAAATGTTTGGATATACCAGGATATAAAACACGAATTTTTTATAAATCTCTTTATAATTACATTAGATTCCTTAAAAAGTTGTTACAAACTTGAACAAGTTTCGAATCAATAGTAGAGAATCTGAAAATGTTAAAAAAAAGAGTATATATGCAATATTATGGATTACTAAACTATAGATTAGTTCCACAATAAACACGAATGAACCAAAATTTTGGATTATTTTAAAATCCCCCTTTTCCAAAGGGGGAACTCAATAAGGTAAACCCTTAGCATGCTGCAGGAAATTACAAATTAAAAATTTGACTTTGAATTAGCAAAATAAGGAATGGCCAACTTTATCCTCTCAAAACGGAGGGGATAGGCGAATTATTTTAAATGAATTGTAAAAAAGGTTATTTCGTTTTCTTCTTCTTTTCTTACCTTATATCTTATATCTTTTGGAACAATAATCATCTCTTTCGTTAAATAACTTAATACTTTCTCTTTTCTTTCATGAGCTAATTCATATTCATCTTTTCCACCCTGGTATAATATTCCCACACTAAGAGGATGCCGGGAATATTGGCGTAAAATATCTATGATTTTATCTATAAGTTGTTTTCCGTTTTTTAAAAAGTTTGCTTTTTTGGAAGCATATAAAACCTTGTTGGCAATTTCAATCCGAATTTTTCCTTTTTCTTCATACATTAAGGCATCTACTTGAAAAGTTTTTCCCAAGGTAGTATGTTCTCTACTATCTAAATCAATGGTTATGAATTTAAAAGAATAAAGGGCATTTACATGAATCATTTTCCCCTTGTCATCTTTACCATCCCAGAGAATGACTTTTAAAGGAAGTCCCTTTCCTTCAATAACCTTAACCGTTCCCCCTTCTTCATTAGTTACCACCAGTCTCCATCCTTTTATTTTTCCCTGCGACAAATGGGGATAAAAAGAAATCAACGGTGGGGTAAGAATGTCAGATAAATATGGCCTTACAACCTGATAACTATTTAACTGATTAAATTGAAGAAAATCACTCTTACTGGGAACAACAATATCATTTTGTAATAATTCCTCTGTTTTTTCCGTTGAAGAATCTAATAATTCCTCTATTTTTACATCAACTTTAGGGATTACTTTTTCTATTTCGATTTTATCCTTAGCCTCCCCTTTTATAACAACATCCGATATTTCACTATCTGAACCTTTTTTATCAGGATCCTCTTTAGCTAATAAAATAGAACCATTCACTATCATCAATACGATAATTAATATTCCCGAAAACTTTCCTTTTGTCATCAATATCCTCCCATTTCAAATTAATTTAAATTTTTAAATTTCCGCCTTAAAGACTGGCAAACAAAAATCATTTTTGGATTCCTACTTTCCAGACTGTGTAATAATTCAATTTTTGGTAGTCGCAGGCTTTCTTGTCCGCCTTTGGAGGAAGCCTGCGGAAAAACTCCGACGATAACGCAGGCTAAAGCCTGCGGCTACCTAAACAAATTCAAAACAAAGAAAAAAATAAGCATAAAGTTAAAAAACAATTCTCAAATGACAGACAAAAAACTAACCACCCTCACCTTAATCCTCTCCCCTCAAGGGAGAGGAAAAATAAAAATTAAATCCGAAAGAAAGCCTGATAAAGAGATTGTTGAAAAACTCTTCGAAGGTGTCGTTGCGAGGAGAGAAACGACGAAGCAATCTTGTCGTTTTCGTCGAAGAATGAGATTGCCGCGCCCTTAAGGGCTCGCAAAGACAGAGACAAAAAGGCCTTTTTCAACAATCTCTAAATCAGGAAACTACAAAACAAATTTTAAAGACTGATTCTTCGATTACACTCAGCAATAGTTCATCAGGCAACTACAAACTAATTACAAAATTTCTTATAGCCCCTCCTCTTAATCTCCTCCCACAAGGGGGAGGAGAAACAAAAAGAATAGCAAATTATTTAAGATAAAAATAGAAAGTTATAACTCCCCATTGTTCTTTACCGTAAAACTTCTTCTCTAAAGCCGCAAATACCCATTGACTTAAAGCATCCATTACTAATCTATCCAATTTTGAATAACCGGATGTCCGTTCAACATAAATATTCTTCTTTACTTTTCCATTGGAAAGTACTACGAAATGTAAACTAACCGCCGCATCTACCCCTTGCCGTTTAGCCCATTCCGGATATTCAGGAATAATCTTATGAATTATTTTTCGGTTAGCTAATGGTCCTACTATTTCAAACAAGGTCTTCTTTTTACCCGCTGTACGCCGAATTACTTTCTCTTCGGTCTTTTTCTTGGACAGGGACTCCTCTTCCTCTATTTCTTCCCTAAATGACGCCCATCCTCCACCCCCTGTACCTCCTCCCGATGTCTTAAAAATTCCGCCGTATTTTCCACCGCCGCTTTTACCTCCTCCCGATGCTGTTTTATCACCACTTGTACTCCCTTCTGCCAAGTCACCGCCACCTCCGCCACTTATTTCCCCACCAAAACGGTCACCCATACTATCAGATGATAATTCGTCTGAACCAAACCCTCCGCCAACTTTTGCCGTACCAAAAGTCTTCTCCCTCATCTTAGAGGATTTAGCGTCCGGAATAAGCATTTTCTTGCTGGTACTGATACCTCTGGTAGTCTTACCTGTAGCAATAACGGCAACATTCTCTCCCACTTGTGAAATTCCTTCCTCTTTACTCACCTGAAAAGGAAGATCCTTGGAAGCTACAGAATAACTTCTGGATTCCATTTTTTTGACTTGCTTTTCGGTAACCTGTTCAGCATGTTTTGAAGCAAAAGCAATCTGCTCTTCGGTCATTGCCAGTTCCTGTTGAGCGGATTTACCTTTAAAACCAAAATCAGTCACCTTGCCATTTTTACTTACCAGCTTTCCCTTTGGTTTAATATCCTTTTCGG
This sequence comes from Clostridia bacterium, assembly GCA_030595925.1. Classification (GTDB taxonomy): domain Bacteria; phylum CBDUZB01; class JAGLHV01; order JAGLHV01; family JAGLHV01; genus JAGLHV01. Next base: position 4,929 of record JAUVLC010000075.1, read on the forward strand.
TAATTTTTATCGGTTTCAAAGTCATATCCATTTTACCGGCCAGTTCACTTTCCTTTTTTTTCGGCGGTTCTGCTTTTTTAAAAAACCGTTTTAGCTTACTGGCTAAACTAAGACTTTTTTTCTCACGATGGGTCATCGGAGGCGACCCTATTTCCTCGGTTATATAATCTATACTTATTATGGGATTGCGTATTTCTTTATTACGCATGGGGTCTACCTGCCAAAATAAAAGCAATAGATGCAACATCGCCGCTAATACCCAGCAAACTATTTCATCATTTATTCGGGGAGATATTAATTTTATTGTTATAACCATATAAAAACTACCTCTTTTGCTATTCCCACCCCATATCAAGTTTAGGAACAGAAATAACAGAGATTATCGGCGAACACACAATATATATATTTTTTTACATACAAAACAAGTTTTTTCCCCTGTATCTTTTTCAACCTTTACCATCTTTTAATCTTTTTAACTTTTTGTTTTGTTGCTACAGCTACTCTTCTCGCTCTTACTTTTTTAACCAGAATATCAAATATTTTTTCCACTTTGCCAAAAGGAATATCTTTATCTGCCCTTACTATAACATATACATTCCTTCTTTTGCCTATCTTCTTTCTCACTTTAGGAACTAATTCCTCCCAGGTAACCTCTTCTGCATCTATAGCCAATCTTCCATCCTTAGAATAACTAATCGTAACATTTTGCTCTTTTGATTCTTTAGTTACTGCTTCGGGTAATTCCACCGGAATACTGGGAATATTCACAATAGGAGCAACCATCATTAAAACAATTACCAAAACAAAAGCTACATTTATTATTGGTGCAATATATACCCCACCAATAGGGATTTCGTCTGTTCTTGTAACTTTCATTTTCGTATTCTCCTATTTTCTCTTTCGTCTTTTTATTAAAGAAACTTTACCGGCACCGTTTTGCTTAATAAGATCTAAAGTATGAACTACTTTCCCATGCAAGACAGCCGGGTGAACCGTCACCATTACACTTTTATCCGCTTTTCTGGATAATTCAGCCAGTAGATGAGTAGCTAAATATAAATCAGATGGAACCTTCCTGTTGTTTAAATAAGTATCTTTCTCCCTGATATCAACAAAAAGCGGTTTTTCTTTTTTAGCTGCTTTAGTGCTACTTGCTACGGCACTGGAAGAAAAAACTTTTATCATCGATTGCATTATCATTGGGGAAATAACCATTAAAATAATTAACAGGGTCAATGAAAGGTCACACATTGGAGTAACATTTATATCAGCAATATCGCCCGATTCCCCTTTTTCCGTAGATCTTTTTCTCATTTATAATTCTCCCGTTTGTAAAAATAATTAAACGTTACTATTTTATAATCCTATCGCCTTTGTGAGTAATAGAATGGGCGGCTGCCATTGCTGCTTTGGCTGTTCTTTTCTTCCTGAAAAGAAGAATTAATAATTCCTGGGTACAAGTGTCTATTTGGGTCATCTTACCGCGTATTTTATAAGTAAGAATGTTATAAACAACCGCAGACGGTATAGCAACTACTATTCCGGCTACAGTGGTAATCAATGCCTCGGAAATACCTGCGGCCACAATAGTAGGCCCTCCTGATCCCGACAAAGCCAAATCATGAAAAGCACGAATAATTCCCAGCACCGTTCCCAACAGTCCCAGAAGAGGAGAAATAAAACTCATCGTTCCAAACAACCCCATTTTCCTGGAAAGAAGGTCGCGAATTCGCTGTTTGTAAATAGTCACCGTATCCTCTATGTCTAACCGGTTAAGCTGTGATGATTGTTCCAATACTACCATTATAAGCTGAGGAAACAATCCTTTTTCTTCTTTTGAAGCCATAATCGCTTCATTTAATTTGTTTTGCTCTGCAAGCGTTTTAACTTTAACCCAATAAGTATCTTTAAATTTTCCTGCCCGGGTAAAATAAACCCATCTCTCTAAAGCATAAGCAATCAACATAATAGAGCAGAATAAAAGAACCCCCATCACTACCGGACTTACCATCATAATATTCATAAAACTATAATCCATTTACCTCTTTCCTCCTTTCAATAAATTAATTTTTTCCCTTGCCGTATTTATCCAACCGGCATCCGAACTATTTCCGGCAATATCCTGATAAACAACAATGGCTTCTTTGCTCTTGCCTTCCCTTTCATAAATCTCTCCTAAAGCAGCCAAACCAGCCAGCCGGAATTTATCCGTTGCCGGCCTAAATTTAAGAAATTGCTTATAAGTCTCCTTCACCTTGTCCGTCAGTTGTAATTCCTGATAACACCTACCTGAATAAAATATCGCTTCGGATTTTTCTTTTAACTCGTCCGGCACTTTTTCGTAAAACTCAATGGCCTCCTTAAAGTTCCTTAATTCTTCATTTAATGACCCTATCTGTAAATAGGAAAAACCAACGGAATCATCCTGGGGATGATTTTCAATAAAACTTTTGTATCCTTCAATGGCTTCATTAAAACGACGGGCTTTTTTATAACAAAGAGGAACATTTAACCGGGCATCTTTAGCAAGAGGATCCGTAGGATGTTTTTCTATAAAATTCATAAAAAAAGTAGTTGCCTGAAGATAATTTTTTCCTTTGAAAGCCGATACGGCTAAACGAAATCTCGCCTGTAGGGCAAGGTCATCTTCAGAAAAATTCCGAATAAAATTTTCATAGTCTTTTATGGCTGATTCATATTTTTCTTCCATAAAACTTACTTCAGCTAAATAATACATCGCTTTTTTAGCCGTTTCCGTTTCCGGAAAATCGACAACGATTTTATTAAAATATTCTTTTGCCACAGCATAATTCTTTTTATTAAATGCCTCTGCCCCTAATTCCCAATAAGAATCTACCGCAAATTTACTTTTAGGAAATTCTTTAAGTAATTTTCCTAACTCTTTACCTTTTTTACCCTGCCGATAATAACAAGTCTGCAATTGTTCCAGAACATAAGGTATTTTTTCGTCTTGAGGAAATTGATTGATAAAATTTTTATAAAGCGTAATTGCCGAATCAATATTTCCTGCGTTATAATAGCATTGACCGAGTTGCAGAGAACTCTCTTTTAATAATTCAGAAGAAGGATAAGCATCTACCAAAAGCTGATATGCCTGTATAGCTACCTTATATTTCCACATTCCAAAATAAGTTTTTCCTATTTGAAACAAGGCTTTTGGGGCAAACTCACTCTCCGAATATTTACCGGCTGTTTTTTTCCATTTTCTTACTGCTTCTTCATAAAATTGCAACCGGTACAAAGCCACTCCCTGTTGATACAATGCCCGACTTATATTAATATCATCAGGATATTTTAATACAAACATATCATAATAAGTAATTGCTTTTTCGTACTCTCTTTGATTAAAAAGGATATTAGCTGTTTCCAAACTGGCCCGTGCACTTACCTCTCTCTTTTCCATTTCAATAGCAAGTTCCCCCGCTTTCTTCTGAGCTCTTTTGGCCTCTTCATATTTACCTTCTTTAGCATAGCAAGCGGCAATAGCATGCTGTGCTTCAGGAACAAGCCGATGATAAGGATAATTTTTAACTATCAAATCATAAACCGAACTTGCACGATTATATTGTTTAAGCTGAAAATATGATTCCGCTACCCAAAAATATGCTTCCGCCTGCCATTTGCTCGGACTGGTAGGAGAATTTTTTAAAATCTGATACACATGGGTAACTACCTGTGCATATTCTTCGCTTTGATAATAAGAAGTAGCTAAAAGGTATGTGGCCATTTCTGAAAACATTGTTTCCGGAAATTGGTCAATTATCTCCTGATAATCCCTATTTGCTTCATCGAATTTTTCTGTTTTCTGGAAGGCAATAGCTTTAAGCAATTTCACTTTAGCCACTAATTTGCCCCATTGATATTCCTGCAGGAAATTTTCCGCACGGGTAATTACTTCCCCATATTGTTCTTCCAAAACATAACACCAAATTATTTTAAACGCAGCATCCATACAAATTTCCGGTTCTTTTAACACCTGGGAAAAGTTATTTAATGCCGCAGCAAAGTCTCTTTTTCGCAACGCTAATTCTCCCAAAAAATATTTACTTATAGGAACCAAAGAGTCATCAGGAAAACTTTCAATAAGCCTTGTAAACTTCATACTTGCTTCATTAAATTTTTCCTTTTGCATTTTGCAACAAGCCATATAAAACAAAGCATGCACCCTTAACTCGCTATCAACATATTCCCTAAATATTTTTTCAAACGATTTATAAGCTAAAGAATATTGTTTGATTTGATAAAGACATTCTCCACTGCTATAAACAGCCTTTTCTGCCCATTTACTATCCGGTGCTTTTTCTACCACCTGTTTAAACAGACTTAAAGCATTCATTGTTTCTTTTGCTTTTTGATGAACTATTCCATTATAATAAATACAGCCAATGTCTTCTTCATTTTCCTTCAAATAACCCATTGCTGTTTTTATTTGATTGTCCTGCAATAAAATAAGAATAAGAGGAAGGATAACCTTAGCTTCTTTTCGATATCCCGGATAAAATTGTATTAATTCCAGCAGATTTTCTTTACTTTTGGCATATTCTTCCATTGCCAAATAGCAAAGGGCAGATCCGTAAAATGCTTCCGCTCTAAGATTTTTATTTTTTCCTTTTAATGTTTTCTTAAAATAATCAAGCGCAACTAAATATTTATTCATATTAAAATTACATTCGCCTAAACGATAAACAGCGTTTAAGTATATATTCTTATCCCGGGAATATTTATTTACCGTTCGTTTAAATTCCTTAGCAGCTAAAGGATATTTGTTTTGCTGAAAAAGGCATTCCCCGAGCATAAATTGAGCCTGGGCAGCTTTAATGTCGTCGGGAAAACTACGCACAAATTCCCGGTATTCGCTAATAGCTAAATCTATATTCCCCTTCCGATAAGTAAAAGAGCCTAAATTATACTGAATTATAGCCTCTGTTCTATCTTTTTGTTTTTTAGCAAAACCAACAACCGTAAACAAAAACACAAAAAAAACAATCAAACAAATTCCGGATTTTAATCTTCTAAAAAGATTCATTTATAATATCCCCTCTCTTCAATAAATATTCTGTTATTTGTATTTTACAACTTATTCAATATTCTGTTTAATATTCTGAATATTTTCTTCTGATTTTTCTTTTGTTTTCTCTTCTACCACCTCTTCTTTTTCCTCTTCGCCGGTTACATCCCCTTCTCTACCGCGCATTTCCATTTCTACTTCTCCCCGCACCGGCACATTAAACCTTACGTTTACTTTTCCTTTTTCCATCCATTCCTTATCGTCTTTATAAATTACTTTGAATTTATACCGGTATAATCCTTCCTTCACCGGCCTGCCCGCCTCATCTTTCATATCCCAGATTACTATCTTCGGCGGTTGATGTTCTCCTTTTATATCTCTAACCACTCCGCCCAATTCATCGATTACTTCTAAATTCCACATCCTTACTTCAAATCTTAACTCTCCTACCTCAAACTGCAATTCATTATGTAACCCTTCTAATACATACTCTCCTTTTCCCACTCCTTTTTTTAACTTCGGAACTGCCTTACCCCGATATAAATTAAACCATTTTAAACTGAAACTTACCCGGTGTAAATCTCCTAACGTCTCATGCCCGCTATACGCATAATCTATTCCTATAGGTCCCCTGGCCATCCCTAAACCATAGGTAACCTCGCTTAAATGACTTAAACCTGCTCTGAAACTTATTAATTCTCCCCACGGTGATATCTCAAGCCCTCCACAATAATAAGCTTCCTCTCCTTCTAACCGGTTTACATCTATAGTCATTACGGCTTTATCTTTGAACGGCTTCAGAACTAATCCACCTTTGAAATTGGTCTTGTAAATATTCTCTTCGTCTCTTAATGTTACCTTCGGTGTTAAGATATTATCTATTGCCAATCCTATCCTTAGTACCGGAGAAAATTGATACATCCCTCCCAGATCAAATCCATATCCGCTACCCGCATAGCCCATATCTTTTTCCTGCACTAACTTTAAATTTATTCCCGCACATACTTTCCCCGTCTTCCTTCCGTAGGAACATATTATCGTATTGTGCATTATTGATTCATCGTCACTGATTAAATTATTTAAGTAATCCCTTTCTTCAAATCCTCCCGAATAAAGCATTACATCCGTTATCGCAAAACTCCCCAGTTTCGGGCCTAAAGGATGTGCCGAAGCTATAAAATTTAAACTCGTCCCTTCAAAAAAAGAAGCATACATACTACTTATTTCAAACTCATCCATCAGTGCCAATCCCGCCGGATTCCAATACCCTGCACTGGCTTCATCCGCTAAACCTACATATGCCCCTCCCATTGCCAACGCCCGTGCACCTATCCCATATTGTAAATAGTCGTTCGGCTGACCGTAATAGTTTTTGGAAAAAACTATTCCTTTCGCCAGGATTATAATAACAATACTGATAATAATTGTCAATATTTTTTTAAACATTTTCCCTCGTTTTTTTAGATATTCTTAACGATAATAAATTTTCAATATAGCTAATGTGAATTAAATCACACATTAAACCCTAAAACAAAAAAAAACTCTTTTACATCTCTACCTGTTTTGTCTTTTTCCCGTTGTCGTTTTTCCTTTGCCTTTTGTAATTTGCCATTCGCAGTCTTTCGTTTTTGTCTTTTAACTTTGTGCCTGTCTT
>JAUVLC010000041.1 GCA_030595925.1 Clostridia bacterium
AGATACCTCTATCGCTCCATGACCATAGGCATCCGCTTTTACCACAGCAAGTATTTGCGCTTTATTTTTTACTATTTTTTTTATTTGTTTTAAATTATATATACAATGAAAAAGATTAATTTCAATCCAACTGGGACGTAAAAAATGCATGAATTAACCTGCCCTTTTAGAAAAATTATTAAATCGTGCATGTTCTTTCTGAAAAGTAAGAGGAATAGTTCCGGTAGGACCATTTCTTTGTTTCCCAACAATCAACTCGGCTTTCCCCTCTAAATCCGGTTGATTGGGCTTATAATATTCTTCCCTATAAATAAAAGCTACCACATCCGCATCCTGTTCTATTGCTCCTGATTCCCGTAAATCAGCTAATTGAGGCCGGGGTTCTGTTCTTTTTTCCGGAGCACGGGAAAGTTGCGAAAGAGCGACTACAGGAACATTCAATTCTTTCGCAAGAATTTTTAACGCACGGGTAATTTCAGAAACATCTTGCTGTCTATACTCCGCTTTTCCGGTTCTCCCGGGCATTAATTGTAAATAATCAATAATTAATAAAGCCAACCCTTTTTCTGCTTTGAGTCTTCTTGCCCTTGCTTTCATTTCCAGAACCGTGGGAGCAGGAGCATCATCAATGTAAATAGGTGCTTCCGATAATCTGGAAGCAGCACTAGTAAGAGCAGGCCATCCTTTTTTAGATAAAAACCCTGTTCTTACATGATGTAAATTCACTTTTGCTTCCGAACAAAGCATCCGCATTAAAACTTCTTCTTTAGACATTTCCAGACTAAAAATAGCTACCGGCATTTTCTTTTCTATGGCAGCATATTGGGCAATAGAAAGAGCAAAACTTGTTTTTCCCATACTAGGCCTTCCCGCTATGATAATTAAATTAGAAGAATGTAATCCCCCTGTTTTTTCATCAAAATCACAAAAACCGGTCGGAACACCCGTTATATGTTCTTTTTTCTTATAAAGATTTTCAATTAATTCAATACTATCATGCACCATCTCACTCACGGGAATAAAACCCTGAGTTAATTTAGCTTGAGCAATATTAAAAATATATTGTTCAGCCTTATCTAATAAAGATCCTACATCTTCTTCACCTTCATAACTTTCAGTAATAATTCGGGTAGAAACATTGATTAATTCCCTTAAAATAGCTTTTTCTCTTACAATTTTTGCATAATACTCAACATTAGCAGCCGTAGAAACAGAGTTTATCAAGGAAGTTAAATATTGAGCACCCCCCACATTAGACAATGAATTACCGGATTTTTTCAATTCCTCAGCAATTATTACAATATCCACAGCTTCGTCACGATCATATAAATCAACTATTACCTGAAAAATTTTTTGATGGCTTTCTTTATAAAAACTTTTTTTCTGAAGTATTTCTACAGCTTTAGCAGTAGCTTCTTTTTCAATTAACATTGACCCCAAAACTGCTTTTTCCGCTTCTATGTTTTGAGGTAAAACCTTCTCTCCCAGGGTTACCATAAACTACTCCTTTAAACGCCCGATTCCTTTACTACCCATATTCTTATTTTCCCTTTAAGTTGAGAATAGACTTTTACTTCCACACTAAATGATCCCAATTCTTTTATTGGCTCCGGCAACAAAATATTTTTCTTATCCAGGTCTATTCCTTCCTTTTTCATAACCTGAACAATATCTTCACTGGTTACAGAACCAAACATTTTTCCACTTTCACCTGTTTTAACTGAAATCGTGCAGGAAACATTTTCTAATTTTTTAATAAATTCCTGTGCTTCTTTTACTAATTTAACCTCTTTTTTTTCTTCTAATTTTTTTTCAATTATTATTCTTTTTAAATTTGCAGGAGAAACCTCCACAGCAAAACCCCCAGGCAAAAGAAAATTTCTGGCATATCCCTTGGCCACATTTACTTTTTCCCCTTCTTTACCCAAACCTGTAATTTCTTTCCTAAGTAAAACTTCCATAAACCCCTCCTTTTTTCACAATATACCCCATCGGACACATCGTTCATATATTATTATTTCGTTTTATTAATATTTATAAAACAATTTTTTCTTTTTTGTTTTTGTATTTCTTTCTAAAATCAACCCACACATCCATTAATCCAAAACCTACTAACAAAACAGGCTGCAAAATAGTCAATGCATAAAACAAAAATTTCGTCATTTTTTGTATTTCGTATTTTTTACAAAAATAATTCAACAACGACAACCCACTAATGAAATAAACCGCTATATATATCACCAACATATTTTGCCCAAGAGATTTCACAAAGTTACAATTACTATAAAATCCTACCCAATAGAACACTCCTCCGGCAATAAACCCAAAAATAAATTTCTCTTCAGGACGCCAGGTAGAAAATAAAGGAAGATTTTTCAAGTAATATCCTAACTTAGCAAATAAAGCTCTGGCCACTTTATAAAGCATAAATATTCCCAGAAAACAACCTAAAACAATAATAGAAAAAAATATATCTTCTAAAAACTCTATTTTTTCTTTCAGGAAAAATAATAGATTCTCTAAATCATCAGGAGGGATATCAATTTCTTTATAAAATTCTAAAATCAGGCCGTTATAAATCCTTAAATATTCCACTACCCGGCCAAAAACATCATAGTTCAAAAAGAATAAAGATACTAATTCAAAGAAACAAAGCATTACGAAACATAATAAACTTCCCCCAACCACCAACCACAAAGCAGAATACTTTTTTTCTATGCTATATCCAAAAAACAACCCTACACTTCCAAAAACCAGGAAAAAAAAAAGAGTATAAACTTCTCCCCATAAAACACAAATAACTACCGAACTAATTAATAAAGAAAGAAATGCTCCTTTATAACCCTCATCCAGAAACAAATAAATAAATGGTAAAATTGAAAAAAAATAAAAGAAAAACCCTACTGCAGGCAAAAAAACCGCACTACTAAACAATCCTACACCCAATATACTCATAGATACTAAATTAATTAATCTTAACGTTAATCTTTCTTTTATATATCTATTTTTCAACAAACATTCCCTTTTTTAAAATACACTCAAAACACTATATAAACCATTTGGAAAAACCACAATACCATTACTCCAACTTTTGAATAACTAATCTTTATATTGTAAAAAAAATTATTTACGTTGAAGAAAAAGGCAACAAGCCTACAATCCTTGCTCTTTTTATCGCTTTAGATAATCGTCGCTGATGTTTAGCACAGGCACCGGAAATTCTCTGAGATAATATTTTACCCCGGTCTGTTATATACTTTCTAAGTATTACAACATCTTTATAATCAACTTCATCTATTTTTTTCGCACAAAAATGACACACTTTTTTTCTAAAAAAATTTTTCCTCTTAAACCCAAACTTTTTTTTACTAGTTCCCGTAGACCTTTTTTTTATCATATTTCTGCCCTCTTTATATAAATTTATCAATTACAAAACACTAATTTTTCTAATTTCAAATTTTAACTTTTCGACAATCCCAAAATAAACTAAAAAGGAATTTCTTCCTCTATTTTTTCGCTTTGCTTATTAAGAGATTCTGTTTTACCTTCAGCTGTCGACAAACCCCGAGCTCCATCCAGCATCTGCATAGTAGTTACTATAACTTCCGTGACATACTTTTTATTCCCACTACTATCATCCCAGGAACGAGTTTCCATTCTTCCTTCTACATAAACATGACTTCCCTTTTTAAGATACTCCCCACAAATTTCCGCTAATTTTCTCCAGACAACTATTCTATGCCATTCAGTTTTCGTCTGTTGTTTTCCTTCCTTATCTTTCCAAGCCCTGTTAGTAGCAATTCTAAAACTTGTCACAGCATCCCCTGCCGGTGTATATCTCAATTCGGGATTGTCCCCAAGGTGCCCTATCAATATGACCTTATTCACACTACCTTTACCAGCCATTCTATCTTCCCCCCTTTTATTGATTTTTTTCAATTATATTGTTTTCTTCGATAACATTATTCGTTTCTACTTGTTTTTCCTGAGAACTTCCTTCCTCTCCCGAAATAGAAACATTTTCTTTTGAGGAAGAATCTTCTTTAACAGAAATATTTTTTTTCTTAACAATCATATGCCGAACTATTCCATCTGTCATTTTACAATACTTTTCTATCAGGGATGAAATTGTAGAAGGAGCAGTAATTCCTAAACAAAAAAAATTGCCTTCCGTACACTTTTTAATTTCATAAGCCAGTAGTTTTTTACCTAAATGGGTACACAACAAAATTTCTCCCCCATTGGACGATATAATTTCCTTAAGCTTGCCCATCAAATTATCAACCTCTTCAGAATTTATCCGGGAATTAAAAACAACCATAACTTCGTAAAAAAACATTTAATAAAAACCTCCTCGTAATTTAAACCTTAGAATATGTCTTCCTAAACACAAATCCTGTCACAAAAAATTAATGCTTATTTTTTTAAACAGAAAACATCAAAAAGACAGGAAAGTATACAATATTTTTCTTTCTCTTGACAAGGAAAAAATTTAAGATATTAAAAAAAAATCACCCCGTAATGCTTCTTTCGTCAAAAACGACCTATAAATTGTAAAATAAAATCAAATATAAATTTAAAACTACAATATCTCCATCTTGAATTTGATAATTTTTCACCTCAATTAAAAGTACCCCCTTCTTCTCATGATTTATTCCTGTTTTTATATCCTTAAAACTGAAGATCTCTAATTTTAAGAACTCCTATAAACCAAATAAACCAGAATTTCCCGTTTAAAATCATTTTTAAACCAAATACGGAATATTCTGGCTCTTTACACTTTTTCTGTTAAAATTTTCTACGCAAACCTCTTTCTTCTATCTAATATTAAAATTTATTTTAACTCAAACAAACAAATATTACTCTCATGAAAGTCCGGACCTCATATCCTTATCACAAACCAACCATTCTTGTTTTAGGATTATTTTTCTACATTTTTCTTTTTACTTTTTTTATGAATTCTTTTATCTCCGTATCTCCGGAATCCAGACTAAGAACCCTTTCCCATTCAGATATAGCACGTTTAAAATCACCTTCTCGATAGTAACAAAATCCTATAGCATAAAAAAGATCCCTGCTTCTATCTACAGGTTTAACCCCTTGTGCAATATTATCCATTATTTTGTCTATGTACGTAACATATCTCTTTGAGTCATTCACTATTTTTTTATCATCCGGACCAAGACTTAATATCTGACTATATTTATCATAAGCCGTAAGCCATCTTTTGTCTTTAAAATCTTCTTTTGCCTGAGAAGAGAGAACCTTACATTTTCGCTTTATTTCTTCAGCTTCTTTTTTAGCAATTTCTCTATTAACTTTGGCAAGATATTTTAAAGCTTTCTTATTAGTTGGATTAAATTTTAATAATTTATTTAACGTTTTACTTGCTTTTACCCATTTACCCTTTTTATAATATGCAATCCCTTTCTCTAAAAGTTTTTCTTTATTTTTGAAAATCACGGCTAAAAAAACATCTATCTTAACTTCTTTATCCCCCCAGTTTAAAGCCTTAGTTACTTCCACCGCTTCATATTCTTTTTGTTTCCCAACTTTTATTTTATATTTACCAGCCTTTAAAATTTTTTTCCAAACACCCTTTTCGTTTGTCTGCCCTACCCATTTATTGTTAAGCAAGATATATGCATTATGAATATCATATTCATTTGCTATGTCTTTAACTACTACCTTTAACAAAATAGGTTGCGGTTTCAATATTGCCTTAACAACTTTTTTATCATTAATATCAATTTTAAAAGAACGACTTTTATATTTAGGCAATTTTTTAAAGGTTACATCATAACCTTTAATAAGCAACGGGTATTTAAAAGGAGTCTTTTTGCCATTTATTTTCGTTCCCTTTATATATACGCTGGCATTAATATCTTTTTTGTTATTTCCCTTTCCATAAGCATAAAAATAAACCCATTTTTTAAGAACCGGATTAATACTTACTTCTGTTTCTGCATTAACCTTAATTGTACCTGCCCACGGCGAAAAGTCCGGTTTTTCTAATTTTATTTTATATTCTCCTATTTTAATACTAATTTTCTGAGGAGTAGTCCCCCATGCAGTCTTTGAATCATCTACATAAATAGCTGCCCCCGGAGGAGAAGAATCAAGTGATATTTCTTTCCAAAAAGTTCCCAGTAAGGTATAATTTAGTAACCCATCATCAATAACAGATGAATTTATATCCCAATATCTACGATCTATCCCTTCCTGGTCGGACGCATCTTTGACAAGATTGATATTGCACTGTCCCCGCATAGTAACCTTTTCAATATTCCCTAAATCATTGAATCCATCCATAACTAATTTAACAGTGTGTTCTCCCACTTTTATATTTTGAATTAAAGGAGTTTTTTCAGGCAATTTTTTCCCATCAATATAAATTTCCGCACCTTCAGGTAATGAACTAATTTCTAAACCAATCTCAAAAGGAATAGCAATTAAATTCATCTTGTTTTTCTTGTCTTTATCTGCAGTATCAACTCCATCAAGTTTAATGTCCTGTTTTCCTTTTTCAATCCCAAATACCGTTATCCTGCGTTCAATATCGTTATATCCTTCTTTTTTTAATATTAAAGTGTAATTACCGGGTAAAATTTTTGAGATATAAACCGGTGAAAAAGCATTCTTTTTTAACACATTTTTCATATTATCATTAACAAGAGAAACAGATGCCCCGGAAGGAAGAGTATCAATACTAAGAGTAGGAGGCCAGAAAAAATTATATATTTTAGTTCCTAAAGAAGTCCAGTGTTGAAATGTATCCAGAGCCACAAAACCAATTACACCGATTAATAAACCTAAAGAGACCCTAATAATCATTTTTTTATATCTATTAGCTGTGTCCAAAACAAAATCAAATACGGTTTTCTCTCTTGCTTCTCCCTCTACCTCTACTTTTTTCCTTTCAACCTTCTTTTTAATTTTCTTTTCACCTTCGCTTTTTTCTAGTTTTATCTCTTTTTGTGTTTCTTTTATTTCTTCAATTTCCGGTAAAACAAAAGATGGTTTTTCTTTTGCCGGTAAATCATTAACTTCCACTTCTTTTTTTACAGTTGTTTCTTGTTCAATTGCTGCTCGGCGAGAACGATTACTCTCTTTTTTTGAATTTTCTTCTTCTTTTTTTATTTCTCTTTTTAAATTTTCATGTATGAACTCTCTAAATTCACCCTGTAACATATGAGAATATTTTTTTCGCTTATGAAGATATTCCTGTAAATCAACAAATACATCTTCATCATGTTGATATCTTTTTTCTCGATCTTTCTTTAAAGATTTTGTTACTATTCTCGTTAAGTTGTCAGGAACCCCCACATCTTTTAAAAGTTGTAGATTTACTTTGCCTTTTTTTACTTTTTCCCAAATATCATAATCAGTAGTACCTTCAAACGGCCATTGCCCAGTTAATAATCGATATAAAACTATTCCTATAGAATAAATATCAGAACGATAATCCAACTCAACATCTCCCGTCGCCTGTTCAGGAGACATATATGCAACCTTTCCCCTTAATGCTCCCTTTTTTGCCTTGGCTATATAACGGGTAGTTGCTTTAGCAATTCCAAAATCGGTAATTTTTATTCTCCCGTCAAAATAAATCATAATATTCCCGGGAGAAATATCACGGTGAACAATCCCCAACGGCTCTCCTGTAATTTCATCTACTTTAGAGTGAGCATATTTAAGTCCCTTTAAAACTTCACTGATAGTATGCGCTGCTAAATCAAAAGATATTTTTTTATCTTGTTTCTGGCATTTTTCAAGAAGGTCAAACAAGTTACAACCTTTAACATATTCCATAATGATATAGTAGATATTATTAACTGTTTTTAAAAAGTCAATAACTCTGACAACATTTTCATGTTCCAATTTAGAACTATTAACCGCTTCATCTCTAAACATATCCAGAAATCTAGCTTCCTGGGAAAAAGATTTGTGTATTTTTTTAACCGCAACGAATTTTTCCAGGTTTATTGCCCACGCTTTATAAACAGAAGCAAATCCTCCTATTCCTATTTCTCTAATTATATGATATCTATTTCCACTTGTTTTCAAAAATTCTTTTGTTATTTGTTCAAGATTTTCTTTTGCTTCAATAGAAACAATCTCTTCACTTATTTCATCCTCTCTTTCTATTGCTTTTCCTATTGCCTCCTCTAATTGGCTGGCAGAAACAGGTTTTACTAAACAGGCATTAGTATAATCTCTTATTTCCCCTTCCAACTTTTCCTTAGAAAAGGCATCAATTAGAATTATAAAATAAACGTCTTTATCAATATCCCTAAGTTCCTTAATTGTCGATAACCCATCCCCATCAGATAATTGATAATCAACGACTATCACATTGAAGAGAGTTTTACTAACCTTTTCAATAGCTTTTTCCCGGGTAGAAACACAACTAACAACACAGCCCTTCTTTCTTAAAATGTCAGATAAAAAGCCCATTGATTGGGGATCATTATCAACTATCAGTATATTTTCGCCTCCATGCTTAAATTGATCAAAACCTTTTTCTTTTTTCTTATGCATTTTCTTCTCTTTAAACTCCTCAGCAATTTTTTTCTCTTCCTTTTTCTTTATCTCTTCCTCTTTCTTCTCCTCAGCGACTTTCTTCGCTTCCTCTTCTTTCCTGCGTATCTCTTCCTCTTTCTTCTCCTCAGCTACTTTCTTTGCTTCCTCTTCTTTCCTGCGTATCTCTTCCTGCTTCTTCTCTTCAGCTACTTTTTTCGCTTCCTCTTCTATCCTGCTAATTTCTTCTTCTTTTCGTTTCTCAGAAAATTCGCCCTTTTCCTCTTTTTGTTTCATTGATTCTTTCTTGAGCATTTCAAAAAGGTTGCCTTTTTTATTATCTTCTTTTTTTTCTTTCTCCAGTTCTATAGATATTTCCATTTTTTTTTGTTCTTCATCCATCTGTCCCATTTCTCGGTCCCTCTCATTTTCTTCCTCTAATCCCGGTATCGGCCTATCAGAAATACAACGATCACACTCAGAAAGAATACTATCCCGATCAATTTTATATTTATCTCTCACTTCATCAATTATTGCCTCTCGCCCGGAAGAAATAGCAAAACAACATTCAAAGCAAACATTACATTTAATAATCGGACATAAGATGACTCTATCTGTCTGCTTATTACATAACTTACACTTATCCATCCCATTCCCTCCTAATATTTTCACAAACACCTTATTAACTCAAACAGAATCTTTTATTCAATGACAATGCTTTTAATTTCATCCAGGGCAAGAGAAAAATTTTTTATCCACAAAATTTCGTTCCCTTTTGCAATTTTAATAGAATGATTTCCTACTGCCAAATCTTTTGTTTGAATCACACGCAATTGTCCGATATCCAAACTTAATCGTTGATTATCTATATATATTTCCGCACCCGGAGGTAATTCCTTTTCAAATCCTAAAACAAAATTAATTTGTGCCTGAGGAACCAAGGTTTCACAAATCTTAATTTCATCATTCGCCACAACAAATACATTGACACTTCCGTCCTTGTAATCAATCCTTTTCAGGGTTATTTTATAAGATTTTTCTCTCCTCTCCGGTAAACTTATTTCTGTAGGAGTTCTTTTTAATAATTTTAATCCATCGACAAATATTATCGCTCCAGGTGGAATAGAATTAATTTTCACCTTGCCGGAAATAATTTCTTCTTTAGTAAATGAAACATTTTTTACTTTTTCTTTTTTCTCAGGATTTTTCCACAACAAAACAACAAGTACCATTAAAAAACTAAGAAACAAAACAATCCCACTAAACAACAAAGGATTGTGCCATCTTTTTTTCTTATTTAATAATATCCCTATTTTTTCATCATCCGCTTCACTATACATCTTTGCCAATAATTCATCTTCCAATTGTAAAACCGCACTGTCTTCTTCGGGTATTATGATCATCGGTTCAAAAATATTGTTCTTTCGATTAATTATTCCCTTTTTATCATTTTTGATCATTAAAACCTCAACAGAAATATTATCAGGACCTCCTTTTTCATTTGCTAAATCAATAAGCCTTTCACATAATAAATTTATATCTCCTTTTGATTCGACAACTATTCGACAAATTTCTTCATCTTCTACCACTGCAGTAAGACCATCGGAACAAAGAATAAACAAATCATTATTGAGAAGAGGTTCTATTTTTACATCTACCTTAACTGTTTGTTTTGTTCCCAGGGCACGTGTAATTACATTTTTTTGCTTAAAATTTTTAGCTTCTTCCTCATTTATTTCTCTATCTTGAAGTAGTTCATTAACCCATGAATGATCTTGCGTTAACCTTTCTATACTTCCTTTTCTTACTCTATAAATCCTACTATCACCTACATGTGCTATGCAAATATCATTCCCATCCAGAAACACTGACACAACAGTCGTTCCCATACCACGCAAATAAGGATATTTAACAGCAAGTCTAAATATTCGACGATTAGCAAGACGAATTGCTTCAACTAAATTGCATGCGTTAGGTGAAAGAGCAAACCCCTTCAACTCCGGACGTAAGGAGTAAAAATTTTCATTTTTTATTAGTTTTATATAATTTATAACTGTCTCTACCGCTACAGCACTGGCTAAATCGCCTGCCGCCTGCCCACCCATCCCATCACAAACAAGATAAAGGTCTTCTTTTGCATATTCCCCTATCATATCTTCATTTAAAGAACGTTTTTTTCCCACATCAGTTCTGGAAGCCATTCTCACCAACATAAAATCTTCTCCTTTTATACTATTTAACCATTAACTTCTATTTAAAAAAATTTAACTCAATGAGACTTAGAGTTTTTGTCAGCATAGCTGAAAAAACTCTGTAGTAGAATTAACCCTGATAACTTTAGCTGAGTTTATCCTGAGCACTTCGCTTTGCTCAGCATAAACTCAATCAAAGGGCTCAGCATAAACTCCCTTGCAGGGAACTGAATGGTCTCGAATTTAATTATACCGTATCTTACTGCTTAAAAGTTATGTGGGATAAATCTTCAATTTCCCGCAATTTGCTAAGAGACAGTTGATTTCCTTTAAACAATGTCCTAATTTTATCCAATAGAATCATTCCCCTTTTCCTTTTTTTTCAAATAAAATGGGAGGCCTTTTTTCTTTTTTTCTTTTCATAATAAACAAGTTAGCAAAGACCGTTATTAATACTAAAAAAAATCCTTCCGTAAATTTAATAATAAAAGGAAGTACTTTGTTTTCAAAAGAATACCTTCCCGAATGCCGTGGATTGGAATGGAACATCGGCCAAACCAACTGGTTTTTAAATACTTTTGTGTTAGTTGAATAAACCCCTATTTTATTATCCATACGACTACACACAATATCAAGATAGCCATTTCCATTCACATCCCCTACCACAGGAGAAGAAGTGATGGGAATAGATGAAATTTTTTCTTGAAATAAAAGACGGTTTACCCTATCAGGAAGATTAGTTCTTCCTCTCAAAATATATAAATTGCCGTCTTCATTACCAATTATTATATCTGCTATTCCATCTTTATCCATATCAGCTAATGCAGGCGAAGAAATTATTCTATTTTCTATCCCTGTATCATATTTCCAGAGAAGCTCTCCGGAACTACCCTTTATTGCAAATATACACCCATTACAACTAGCAACAACAATATCCAGGTTGTTATCTCCGTCTAAATCCGTTAAAACCGGTGAAGAATAATAAAAAGGAGAAATTTTTTCCGAAATAGGTTCGATATAATAAGGATCCCAGAGCAATTCTTTAACATCCCCTCTCACCACTGATACATAATATTGTTTATCGGCAATTACAATGTCCGGAACTTGATCTCCGTCTAAGTCCCCCTCGGCTGCCGTAGGAGTTATTTCGTTAAGTGGTAAATAAATACCTAAATTTTTATTTATCACTTCCGTAAGATAAACAACATTTTCTATTTCCGATTCATTATCAAAAAAATACAATTTACCTTCAATAGTTCCAATAACCGTTCTTGCCTTTCCTCCATCTAAAAACACCATAGGTGAAGAATAAATATTCCCCACCACATTCCTTTCTTCTATTCTATTTTCATTAAGAGGAGAATAAATAAAATAAACTGTTCCCTGTTCAGAACAAATTACTACATCCAACCAGCCATCCTGATTTAAATCATACACTACAGGTGAAGAACGTAAATCCCCCCCTAATATTTCACTTTTATAAATCAATTTACCCGTAGGTCCATCTATAATGTAAAGGCAAGAGTCATTCGAACCAATAACAATATCTTTAGCCCCATCTCCATTTATATCTACTATTGAAGGGGATGATATTATTTTAGTCCCTATTCTAAAAGGCTCTTCCCATATTTTTTCTCCTGTTTTGCCATTCCAGGCATAAAGATATCCACCTGTTGTAGCAAGAATAACTTCATTTTTTGTATTTCCGGTCAAATCTCCTATTCCCGGAGAAGAAGTAATTGCATAAACATCCTCCGAAGAAAAATAATCGGGAGTTTGCTGTAAAATCTCCCTTTCTTCATCCGTTTTGAAAGTCACAAGGAGCCTCATAGAAAACACATCAGGTTTGCTTTTGATTATACCGTACCCTCTCATTCCATAAAAAAACAAAAACAATCCCGCTAAAATAAGTGCTCCCGATAAAGCCTTAAAAAAAGGATTCTTAAATCTAACTAAAAAAATCCCCGCACTTTTAGGAGGGGAATAGTCATTACTTTCTTCCTCTACAAACCTGAAAATCGTACGGCCAATTAAAATTTCGTCCTTAGGTTGCAAAACAATTGCTTCATCTTCCCCTACTTCTTTTTTATTAACAAATGTCCTATTTCTACTTCTTTTATCGGTTAAAACATATTGACCGTCCTGAAAAGTAATAGTCGAATGTCTTCGTGAAACACTGGGATCAACATTTCCCCAAAGAATAACTTCATTAAAAACATCACTCCTTCCTATTCTTGTTTCACCGTGTTCTAACTCATACTTTTTGCCTTCGAAAGCGCCATAAATACCCAATAAATTATATGATTTTGATTCCTTTTTTCTCCTTTGAACTTTTTCTCTTAAAAACAAAGAATAATGGCCTATCCCAACTTCATCATTAACCCTCAAAGGACAGGTTTCTATTTTTTTTCCGTTTACCATTGTTCCATAAGCAGTTTTTAAATCCTGAACGACAAACCCATCGCCTTCTTTTTTTACTATACAATGCTGCAAGGAAACAACCTTATCCTCAATTTGAATATCACATTCTTCAGCATTACCTATAACAATCTGCCGATCACGCAAAATACATTCCAAAATAATTTCTGCTTTCTTTTTTAACACTAATTTAAACATTAATCCCCCTGCTTCTTTAAAAAATAACTGTCTTTAAATATTTTTTTATAAACATTATTTTCATTTTCTCTTTTTAGCATTAATTTTGCGAACCTGTCTATCTAAAACTTTTTTGACTTTGCGGGAATTTTTAAGCATATTGGCAAACATATCCTCTCCTATCTCTTCACTAAGTTCTTCCAATAAATTCATTTTTTCTTTCACCGCAATAAATTCCGCCTGTATCTTTTTAGGAATAGGAATGTTGCCCATTAATCGAGGCAAATCCTTCTTGATTTCTTTAATAATTTTTTTCATATCCACTGTGCCTCTTACCCTGCTTGATGATGAAGAACCCTTATCCAATACTTCACAAACTTCTTTTCTTATCACCATTTTAACCTGGGGAGAAGTACGAATAATCCGGGCAATTGCCCCCACACTGGTCTTTCCTCCACTTTTTCCTGCACTTAAAGAATCCACTTTTTCTTCTAATAAGTCAAACCTCTCTTCAGTTTTTTGAGTTAAAGACCCGCCTTTTGCCAATAAAGGTAATTCTTTTCTAATTTTAGATAGTATTATATTCATATTTCCTTTACCCACTCCACCTTTTTGCAAAACAGCCAGCTGCTGTTTTGTTTTATTTAATTGGGCAGTTAAACTACGCATTTTTTTGTCCAATACTCTCTGATATTCCATTAAGGTACGGGTAAATTTATCATACTCATAAAGAGCCATAATCAAATCTTCTCTTTTTATTGTTGCTGTCGGACGAAAATACCCTTTTCCATATTTGCCAATAAACCCATTTAATACTCCGTTTGTTTTAAAATTTTTAATTACATTTTTAACCTTAGGGCTCACGTCTTTATACTCCTGAGCATTAAGTCTAATTGGTACACCCACCAAACTTAACACAATCGCTGTCTTTAATATCATTTGTTTCATTTATTTTTACCCCCTCTATTTAAATTAATTCTTTTTAAAAGTACCACAAATACATTTTTTTGTCAATTAGATTTTCCTTATTAAACTATCATTGGTAAATTATTATACAAACTGATATCGCTAATAACAACATATTCTCTTAATACTCTCCAAAACGACATCCTTACTTTTTCTTTTCAAAATTCTTATTAATCTTTTTATACACAATATTTTTTTTGCATATTACAAAAAATTATTTAATTTTAAAACTTTACACTACGTTCAATTTTTGTAAAATTTTTCTTTATCCAATTAATTGTTTTCTCCAAACCGGCAAAAAACTCTACTTCGGGATTATACCCCAAAATTTTTCTTGCTTTATCAATAGATGCTCTTCTTCGGATTGAATTATCCCATTTTCTTTTTTCCAAAAAAATTATTTCTTTATTGCCCAATGCAGTATTTATTGATTCTGCTAAATCAATAATTTTAGTTTCTTTTCCCGAAGCGAGGTTTATCGCTTCTCCAACGGCTTGAGGAACTACTCCTCCGGATAAAATACCGCTAACTATATCTTCCACATAAGTAAAATCTCTCGTTTCCTCCCCCGTCCCGGTAATAGGTAACTGCTGTTTATGCATTGCCCAATAGATAAAATTAGGAATAACATTTCGATATTTACCGGGTATCTCGCCCGGACCGTAAACATTAAAAAATCTCAGCCTTACTACCGGCAAAGAATAATAATTATAAAAAAAATTACAATATAACTCTCCTAACAATTTAGTAATTTGATAGGGAGTATCCAGATTTATCGATTTGTAATCTTCTTTCAAAGGCAAAGGAGCATGATTGCCATATACAGAACATCCGGAAGAAGCATAAACAACTTTTTTGACTCCAAATTGACGAGCTTGTTGGAGAATTCTTAATGTTCCCATACCACTTACCATTAAATCTTTTTGAGGATGTTCAACAGAATTGCGGTTAGCAAATAAAGCAGCTAAATGAAACACGATATCCAACCCTTCTGAAAATAGCTCTTTCAACAGCCTTTCATTTAAAACGTCTCCCTGGATAAAAGTAAGATTAGACAACTCGGGAACATTCCACCTTTCAGAAGAAGAAAAATCATCCAGTACAATAATTTTCTTTACTTCCAAACCTGCTAAAGCAGAAACTAAATTACTTCCAATGCAACCTGCGCCACCGGTAATAAGTATTTTTTTGTTTTTATATTCTCTCAAAAAATTGTTTCTTTTCATCATCCCCCTTTTCGCATCCTTCTTTGCAAAAGAAATTCCTTAAATAGTTTTTCGTATTTGGTTATACAAACATCCCGGGAAAAGTACTTTTGGACATACATCCTTCCCTTTTTACCTAACTCCGCTCTTAAGATAGAATCATTATATAATTTCATAAGGGCCTGTGTCAACATTTGTGAATTTCCCGGTTCAACACAAAGCCCACATCCGGCCTCTTTAATAAGACGGATAGCATCCCCCTCAAAATTCATACTGGCAATTAAGGGACGGGCACTACTCATAATAGATACAATTTTAGAAGGAACTACCGGTGTTTTAACTTCTCCTTTGAGAGTAACCAGACAAACATCCGAAGAATCTAAAACAAACGGATATTTTTCTCTGGATTGAAAAGGCAAAAATTTTACATTATTCAAATTATTAACTTTTACTTTTTTTTCTAACTCCGCTTTTTTAATCCCTCCCCCCACCAGAAGAAATAATATTTTCTTACAATCCCTTAATTGTAAAGCACTTTCCATTATAATTTCCATATCCTGAGAATATCCCATTACCCCTACAAAAGAAACTACAAATTTATTATCTAAACAATGCTCTTTTCGAAACAGATTAAATTTATTTGAGGGTTTTATTAAATCCGTATCCACCCAATTAGGAATAACTGCTACTTTGTGAGAACCGGCACCATTATCAATTACATATTTTTGATTACCCGGTGAATGGACGGTAATAAAATCTGCTCTTTTATAAATAAATTTCTCTATGGTTTTAAAAAATTTAATCAAATACTTATTTTTTAAAACACCCAGATCTACCGCACTCCGGGGAAATAAATCCTGAACATTAACTCCCATATAACTTTTTTTCATCTTACCCAAAAAATATCCGGAAACTCCTAAAGGAAGAGGGGGTGAATAAAGAAAAATAAAATCACAAGAAGCAAAAAACAGACCGGCAAAAAAAATAAACAATGCAGTAATAAACTGATTTAATCCTTTAAATACAGGAACATTTCCGGAAAAAAACGGCATTCTTAATCTAACAACTCTAATCCCGGCAATTATTTCCCGTATCAAAAACTTACCCTTATAAAAATTAACTGTTTTTTTATCAACATTATACCTGGGAAAACCCGTAATTACCGTAACATTATATTTTTTTTTGACTAAACTCTCTGCAAGCTCATAAAAAAGGTGAGAAGCAGAACCAATTTCAGGAGGAAAATAAGCCGTCAATAATAATATTTTCATCATTTTTTCAAAATTTCTTCCAATTCTATTTTAACACACTTTCCAACTTTAAGAGAATCCAACGCTTTAAAAGTAGCTAAGGTTGTATACAAATATTGCTTAAAAAGTTTTTCCTGATCAAATATCCCCGAATCAAAAAAATAATTTAATTCATTAATATAACCCAAATCCTGAGAAAGTTTAACAATCTGTTTCTTTTTGTTTCCTCGAACTATTATTAATTTTTTAAAATCTTTTATGGTTGCCACCGAATCTTCGGAAAAAATTTCTACCCGCTCTCTGGAAAAAGCTCTGGATCCTTTTGTGGTATAAACAATGGTTCCTACCGAACCATCACAAAAATACATAGTTATGCAAACATTATCAGTCTCATGATATTTACCCCGGTGACCTCCAACAGATTCAACATATATTTTTTGGGGATAAGCATCAGTAATAAATTGAAAAAAATCGATGAAATGGCAGACCTCCCCAATAATCCTTCCACCGCTAATTTTTACATTATTCACCCAATGCCCATCAGCAACATTTCCTGCATTAACTCTATAATTCATCATCAGTGCCGTACTTCTTTCCTCCCAACAGGACTTAGCTTGCATAGCTAAAGAACTAAATCTTCGATTAAACCCCACCATTAATCTCTGCTGTGACCGGCTAAATATTTTTACTATCTGTTTCAATTCATTAATATTAATACACAAAGGTTTTTCTACAAAAACATTTTTCCCTGCTTCCAGAGCATCTATAATCATTTTAGAATGGAGATTATGAGGAGTAGAAATAATAATACTCCCTATCGATTTGTCATCTAAAATCTCTTTATAATCTGAGCAACAATAATTGAATCCGAATTTTTTCCCTATCTGTTGTGAAGATATCCCTTTAGTGGTAGCTATACCTACCAGATTTACTTTATAAATTTTTCTCAAAGCCGGCAACAAAATATTCTTAGTAAAATTTCCTCCTCCGATAAATCCAACATTTAATGCAGGAAACTGTTCGTTACTGATTTTTTTTATAAAAGACACTTTTGTTTCTTTTTCACCGTTATTAATTTTTAAATTATTGTTATATTTAAAAACAATCCCTATATGCATTTTTTTCTTTTTAAGAATCATGTCATAACACTTTAACGCTTCTTCTATTTCAAAGTAACGGGTAATTAATTTATCCATTTTTACTTTCTTTTTTATTAAAAGATCAATAAAGTGCCGGACATTATTTTTCTGACTCCAACGACTAATTTCCGGTGGATAATCATTTTCCTCACCTGCTGCCCTGGACACAATAAATAATAATTCTTTTTCCCAGAAAATTTTTCTGGTTAATTTTAAATCAGCTACACCGACTAAAACTATTCTTCCTTTTTTCCGGGCAATATCTTCTGCTAATCGAACAGGCTTTGCA
This sequence comes from Clostridia bacterium, assembly GCA_030595925.1. GTDB lineage: Bacteria > CBDUZB01 > JAGLHV01 > JAGLHV01 > JAGLHV01 > JAGLHV01. The sequence goes on from JAUVLC010000041.1 coordinate 18,157, forward strand.
TCATTACTTGCCGCAGTAATCATCACTGCATCAAAACCGTTATTACCGGTAAAATTTTCTATCCTGGACAAAACATCATCGCTATCCGCATTTAATCCTAAATCAACGCCTAATTCTTCAGCCAATTTTACTTTATCTTTATCTAAGTCAAGACCAACAACCCTACATCCGTAAGATTTTAAAATTTGGACGGTAATTAACCCAATTAATCCCAAACCAATCACGGCAACATTTTCACCAAAAGTTAAATCAGCTTTTCTTATCCCGTTAACAGCAATTGCCCCGATCATCCCAAAAGATGCTGATTCAAAATCCAGTTCATCTGAAAACTTATTACATAAATTCTCCGGCATCCATATATATTCCGCATGAACGGCAAATCCTGCTCCGGCACAAACGACCCTATCCCCAACCTTAAACCCCTCAACCCCTTCACCTATTTCTACTACCTCACCACTTGAACTATATCCCATCGGTATCGACTCATCCAAACGATTCATCGCCTCTTTAAAAACACTTATAAACCCTTCTCTTAATGCTTTTTGATAAGCTAATCGAACCAGATCCGGGCGGGCAACAGCCTTGCCCAATAAACTTTTTTTCGCCATATCAATCATTAATCTCTCGGTCCCTATGCTAACCGCAGAACAGATATTACGCACTATCACCCCCCCTGATTTACAAAAAGGAGGAGAAACTTCTTCTAATTTTATTTTACCTGTTCTATAATTCTGAACAACCTGCTTCATTGTTTTTTGTCCCTTATCCCAAAATTCAATCCGTATAATATATTTACTTATACAAAAAAACAACTCAAAAATCAATCAAATTATATTAGAAAAACAAACCCTGTGATATAAAAAAATAACTAACAATCCAACCTAAATTTTATATTAGCAGGAAAAATCCATCTGACTAACATTTAATAAAAAATATTTAGGTTTAAGTGTTAGCTTTGTCCGAATTTTCGTCTTATTCTTTTAAAATAATTTTTAATTCATTCTTTTCGTTTCTTGTAACTTTTACGCCGAAATAAATCCTTTTTCAAGGAAATAATTCGATCAACAAACAAAATTCCGTTAAGATGGTCTATCTCATGCTGAAAAACAATTGCTTCAAATCCTTTAGTTTCTATTTCTATAGGTTGCCCCATGCGATTTTGTGCACTAACCTTGATTTTTGCGGCCCTTTTTACATTCCCGGTATAATCCGGTAAACTTAAACACCCTTCCCCGCTAATCACTTCTCCTTCCTGCATCCGAATAACAGGATTTAACAATATCATTAATCCATGAGAAATAGTTGTTTTTTTGTGTTTTGAAGCATCTACAACAATAAGTTGTACGGAACAACCCACCTGCGGAGCAGCAATACCTACACAACCGGGAAACGAATGTAAAGATTCTATCATATCATTGATTAATTGATTAATTCGGTAATCAATTTTTTCTATCAATGCACATTTTTTTTTTAAAATTTCATGAGGATATTGTAACACCTCTAACACCGCCATATCACAATTCCTCAGTTTCTACAGGATGTATACTGACATTTACATCTAGCTCTTTTCCTTTATTTTCCAGCTCTTTTCGCAAGTGTTCCTCACCCATATCAGAAGAAACCTCCACCTCTAATAACATTACATAAACCGATTCCTCTTTACTTCCTGCAATTTGCGTATTAACATCAACGATATTTACTTTTTTATCCGCTAAAAATTGTGTTATTTCATATACTATCCCGGGTTTATCCACCCCATAAACAGAAATGGCATAAATCTTTACCTGCTCATCCACCTTATGCACTAATTCGTCAGGAGAAAGCTCCCGCAAATATATTGATAAACCCAATGTTTTTCTTAAAAAATCAAAATTTTTACTAAATTGAACAGGAGAAATATCCTTTTTACCTGATATTACCAATATCATGGCAAATTCTCCCTTTAATAAAGTCATACTGGAATCTTCAATGTTGTATCCCAATTCATAAAGAACCTTTGATACCCCCGCCACTATTCCCGGTTTATCTTTACCCACAGCAGTAAGAATCATGTTTTGTGCCATAAAACCTCCCTTTATACTGCTTTTAGTAATGTCAAAAATATCTGCACATTTCTGTTCTGATTTCTGTCCATGTAACTACAGGCTTTATAGAGTAAGCCTGCGTATAATTAGCTCCTGTTGCACAAAGCCCATGTCAGGTCGGAGGACAGATTGTATCACAATCCC
>JAUVLC010000039.1 GCA_030595925.1 Clostridia bacterium
CACGGGCACTTCCCGTATCATCTGTCTCAATAAGTCCTGCCGTTTGCCAACTCCCGGATTCATAAGTATTCGCCTGGATATTATACACCGTCCCATCATGATGCTCCCAGACAGCAAGAGCATTCCCATTTGAGTCTATGGCAACCTGAGGATCACGGGCACTTCCCGCATCATCTGTCTCAATAAGTCCTGCCGTTTGCCAGCCTACACCTGCTACATACCTATTCGCCTGGATATTATACACCGTCCCATCATAGTGCTCCCAGACAGCAAATGCATTCCCATTTGAGTCTATGGCAACCTGAGGATCACGGGCATGTCCCGTATCATCTGTCTCAATAAGTCCTGCCGTCTGCCAGCCCACACCTGCTACATACCTATTCGCCTGGATATTATACCTCGTCCCATCAAAGTGCTCCCAGACAGCAATTGCATTCCCATTTGGATCTATGGCAACCTGAGGATCATAGGCATTTCCTGCATTATCTATCTCAATAAATCCTGCTGTCTGCCAGCTTTTGATAGTTGTACCCGGGATAGTTGAAAATGACCACACCTCTCCTATTGCTGATGCACCATGGCTGTCTTTTGCCACAATTTTCCAGTAATAAACCTTATTATTATTTAGCGTTCCGGGATCATAGCTTGTTCCTGTTTGATCATCCGAAACAAGAGAAGGCGGTATTGAAACACCAAAAAAAACATCATACACCACACTATCTCCTATATTCGGATCCCCGCCACTCCAGCTTATATCCTGGGTAACAGGACATCCTGTCGCCCCGTTTGCCGGTGTGGGTGCCGCCGGTGTATTAGGAGAATGATTACCCTCTGCTTTCTTTTTCTCTTCAACCTTCTTATCCAAATCCTCTACCCTTTCCTTCACTACAGATGGAATCCCTATTCCAAATTTTGCATGACATACATAAAAAGGTATTCCTGTTAATATTAAGGCAGTTAAAATTGTAACGATTCTTTTCATTTTCCCTTACCTCCAAAGTAGTAGCTTAAACTTATATTAACTACATAATCAACCCCTTCTTCATACAACGAAGTTTCTTCATCTTTTATACTAACATATACAGGGCCTAAATCCAATCCTACACCAAACTTATCATTAATAAAATACTCTCCTCCTACAAAAATACCCACCGCAAAACCCGAACCATCACTATCTTCCCCTTTAAACGTTAAATAATCTGCTTCTCCTCCGATACACATAACCACCCTCTCTTCGGGATTGAAGTTATAATAATACCTCGGTCCTATTACAAATATGTCTTCCCCAAACTGACTTTTTATCGCTACCGCATGATTTTCATTTATTCCATATTTTACACTTACTCCGGGATAATTAATCCCTACTCCCCACCTCCCGGCTTGTGAATTAGCAAAGCACAGAGACGGTAAAATTAATACAATCCCTACTACTACTACTGCCATCTTTCGCATTTTACACCTCCTTGTATAATATGGTAAAACTTTATTTTATATTCTATCTCAGAGAATATTATAAAAGATTTTACTAATATATGTCAATCTTTATTTTGGAAAGTCAGAAAAAACAACCTGAGCACAAACTTAATCTTATCAGTTGTATTTACCTTTAATTTCATTCAACTACCTCAATGACAAAACCCGAACTATGGGCAGTCATTTCCGGAGAATACATCGATTGCAAAGTAGCCGCACCCATACGATAAATGCCCGGCTTGGTCGGTTTTAATCTATAGCGTAAAATATATTCCCCGTGAGGAAGCCGGCTCATAAAAAAGTTAGTCAATGAATCCCGCGGCTCTTCGTAAAAGCTTAATGAATCATATTTCCAGCCGCTCAACAGCGTTTCTGCCTCAAAACCAGCCGCTTTAGGATCTTTAAGATGCATATATTCAAATTGACTGCGGGTATTAATCTTAAGCTGTACCTCTATTTGCTCACCTACCCGAACCTTTGTTCCTGATTTTACCGGTTTTAAACGGTATCTTTTCCTCTCTTTTACCCTGCGGTAAAATTTACGCTTTAACTCCAGCATACCCGGGGTAGACGCCTCCGGTATTTGGTCAGTGGAATAAATCCAGGTAAGACTGGCAAAAGCAAGCCCCGGACCTTCTTTTTTTATGGCAACTTTTTGTTTTTCCGGAGTAATTTTAAACCCTTTTTCCTTCCAGCGTAAAGGCTCTTCCAGCCAGTCATCTGCTTTCACTACTACCGAATCAGTCATTTTACCCCATTTTATCCGGAACATCTCGTCAGCAGCTAACGCCCCGCGCTGATTTAAATAATCAAGCAAAGCATATACTGCGGCAGTAGAAGCTTTGGTGGATTTCCAAACAGTTCCTTTACGGTTAAATAAAAGCCATTGCACCATACCCGGAATAAGTTTATCTTTGGGACGTATTTCCTGCAGTGTACGCAGAAAAAAGGCATGTTTTTCCACCGTGTCGGAATACCACACCCAGGAATATTTTTCCGGTGTCCAATAAGCACCTGCTATGGGGTCTTCCCTTACCCCGTCCATAGCCATATCCAGAATCTCCTCCGCTCTTTTTTTATTTCCTAATCGCAGGTAAGTATAGGAAAGGTATGCTTTACCTAACGGGGTTAACGCATGGATATGCCGCTCTAAAAACACTACCCAGGATTTTGCTGCCTGATGACCTTCTCCGGCGGCAGAAAATTCCCCTACAGGATAAGAAGTTACTACATAAGAGGCATACGCTACCAGGGATAAATACCGCTCTTCTGCTTTTAATTTTAAAGGGATTTCTTTGTTTACATAACGCAAAGCCTTCTGAATCATATCCCTGGGCACCTTTACCCCGTAACGCCTTGCTTCGGCAAAACCGGCAAGAATATAAAGGGTCATATAAGCATCCTCTCTCCCTCCCGGCCACCAGGGAAACGCCCCGTTAGAAAGCTGTGCCGCTTTTAATTTAGCTAAATTTCTTTCCTTTTGACTTTGCACAACCTTGGGGTCAAGTAAATCAATCGTAGGAAAACAGGTCGGACGGCCTTCCGATTGCCAGAGCCAGGGTGTCTCCATTAAACTAAGCAGTCTTTTAGGGTCGTCTTTTTCCCAGGCAGGGGTAACCGTCTTACGCCTGGGAATTTTACTCACCGCTTTACGCAAGGCAGGATGTTTTTTGTAAATTTCGTTAACGATACTTAAAGGCACATACTTATTTAATATTTGCTCTACACAGTTATAAGGATACTGAATAAGAAAAGGCATTGTATTTAAAATACTTAGCGCTAATTGCGGGTCAACCTGAAGCACCATCGATTCATTAATTCTGGTAGAATCGGCTTTAAGGGCAATTTCCAATTTTTTAGTTTCATTTCCTGACAAAGTAGTAATTGCCGATTCAATCAGCCTCTGCCGGGAAGGAAGGATGGGAAGCTCTCTCTCCTCGGCATCAGAGAGTTTATCCGCCATTGCTACTACCCTTACCTTGTAGGTGCTTATCCCCTCCGGTATTTCCACCGTCCAGTTAAAAGTCTTTAAACTATGAGGAGATATTTTAAAAAACTGCTTATTGTTTTTAAGTTTCAATTGTTGATTAATTAACTTATTATTTTCACTAATTTCAATGACTACTTCCCCTTCCATAATTTTTTCCGATTCATTATGCACTATTGCCGTAACCGTCCCTTTATCTTTTTCCCTAAAAAAACGCGGCAAATCGGCACGCACCATCAATTCTTTTTTGGTAACCGCTTCTTCGGTTAAAATTCCTTCTTTTATATCTTTAGTAAAAGCAAAGAGTTTTACTTTCCAGCCGGTAAGCTGCTCGGGCACGGTAAACGTAAATTTTTTAGTACCGTTACTTCCGGTGATAATATGCGGTTTAAAAAAAGCTGTATCGGCAAATTCTTTCCTTGTTTTTACCTTTGCTGCTGCCTGTTTGTGTTTTTTTTCTTCTCCTCCCAACCCCGCTATTTCTTCTTTTCTAATGCTTTTTTCCAGCGTAGCTGATTGAGGCATTACCGCCAACTTATCAGCACAAACTTCCCTCTCGGAAAGCTCATATAACCCTTTTCCTCTCCCGCTGTATCCAAATTCCCTTACCCATGTTCTTGCCGTACGCAAGCGGGGAAGAGCGGGTTTTCGGGGAGGTTGACGGAAAGCTTTAAGTAGCTTTTGCAGTAACCCCTCGGTAATAGGCAAACTAACACTATAGGGATTAAAAACGGAATTTACACCATAAGCCGGTGCCGGCCGTAAATTATAAAGCCAGCTCAACCAGAGATTGTTAGAGGTTAAATAATATTCCAGGGAACGGTCATACATCAAAGCTAATACTTCCCCTTTTACCGGCTGTTTTTTCCAGTCATTAATTTTTATTCCCCAGGTAATTTTTTCCCCGGGTTTCAATTCTTTTTTAAAAGGAGTAAGGACAAGGTTAAGTTTTTTCTCTTTCCAGGGAACAGCAACCGTCGTCTGGCCATAATGAACCTCCAAATTTTTTACCCCAAACCAGCGCAGGGTAAACCCTCCTTTCATTTTCCTGGTTACCGGAATCTGGATTAATCTTACCGGTTGATTCCCGTTAATCACTATTCCTTTTAAGAAATGTCTTCCTGCCCAAAGTTCCAGATGATAAACCCCATCAGCTAATGCAGAACCAATAATAAAACGGGCTGTCTCGCCTACTTTATATTCATCCTTTTCCACCAACATTACCGAGGCGGCATTTACCGGGACGGCTTCTTTTCTGTTTTTTGCCACAACAAAAATCTTAGATTGCTCTACCTTTCCACCCCAACTGTCAAATGATTCCTCTACCAGACGATAAGTTCCCGGTAAAAGAGGATTGATTTTTACCAATGCCTCGCCCTCTTTATTATGTCTAATCTTTCCCTGAGCTACTAATTTCCCGTTGGGTACATCTTTTAATTGTACATCCAGAGGAGGTAACCATCCCCACCAATTCCCGGCATAACCATATCCCTGCTCAGTAAGTGACTTAGCCGGTACTTTCTGCAAACGAAAAACCTTATAATTCCCTTTCCCTTCTACCGGAGCATCATTAATAGTCAGGCATCGGGATTGAATTAAAACGCTTTCTTTGCTTAAACAAAATCCCTTCTTAGGCTCAAGCACCAAATAAATAGCGTTCTTGCCGGCTTGATAAGATTGTTGAGCAGAAATCGTACGGCCACCGGAATCACGGACTTCTACTTCCACTAAAAATCGGGCTATATCCGGAAGACTGCCGGCATATTTTGTCTGAGGTGGTGGTGTAGGAATAAAATCAATTATAAAATTTCCCTGCTCATCGGTCTTTAATTCACCGGTAGCTATCTCCTGGGCATGGGAGGAATAATCCCCTTTAAACCAATAACGATAATACCAGGGTATATAGACCTGTCGTTTAATGCGGTATTTAATCGGTGCATTAGGTACCGGCCCGCCGAAATAATATGTCGACTGCCCAAGAATTTTTACCGGCTGATTATACTTCCAGGCTTCTTTGGCTTCTTTAAGTAGAATTTCAAACTCCGGCCGCTTATATTCTTCTACGGAAAACCCAATAGTTGTATCATTACTAAAACGGCCATCGCTGCCACGGATATTAATATGATATTTACCCAATAGGCGGCCGGTGGGTATTTTAAAATTAATACTAGCACTGCCAAATTCTTTTAAATTAACTTTTTTTGTAAAAAATTTCTTCCCGTTAGAATCGGACGCAGAAAAAGTTACCTCTGCTGTTTTATCTAACGTTTTAAACCCCTCTGCCTTTCTCCTTACTACAATTACTTTAGCCTTAACTTTATCCCCGGGACGATAAATAGGACGATCAGTCTCTACAAAAAGTACTATAGGGTTGGGTGAATGATAATTAAGATACTGATTGTTCCGCCAAAAAGAAAAGGATTTACCCCATTTCGCTAATGGATCAATATTGTAATAATTGTAATTATTAGGTGCTACTCTTACCGGCAAGGATAAAGCAGCCCTTCCTGTTTTATCAGTGGTTAATTTAAAAGTCCTTCTCTCCGACTGTTGGGATAAATAGGTATAAACATCCAGCTTAGCATCACTTACCGGTTTTCCTGTTTTTGCTTCTAAGGCATAAAAACGAAAACCTTCATCTATTATCTCTTTCCGGCCATAATCATCCATATACCGATAATAAGCATCCTCCACCTGGGTAGTAAATCCAAGTGTGCCGATTAAAACCAAATTCGTAACGTTAAAAAAACAAGCCTGCAATAAAGAACTACCCACTTTAAAGGATCTATCTCCGCAAGCTAAAACCAGATACATTCCTGCGGTTAACGCAGGAGAATTCACCACCTGAGTAAAGGTATTAAAATCTCCTTTTTTATTTCCTGCTATTTTCCATTCTTTATACGGACTAACTTCCGGTAGGAAATGTTCTTTCAGCCACTTCTGATTCGGATAATTAAGTAAATTAGACCAGCCATTAAAGTTTTTACGAAAAAAACTTTCTTCATTTTTAAGCCCGTAAGGGTCTATTTTATAAACCCGAAAATATACTTTTTCCAGGTTTCTGGAGGTAACAGTAAATGCTTCCCGGGCCGGGGGCATTACCATTTTTACCTGCAAATTAAGGGTGGGCAGCTGAATCCTTGCCCGTAAAGATTTAGCACGTTGGCTGGCATAGGTATGAGGAAATTCTTCCTCTATTCTTTCGCATAATTTTACTGCCGATAAATATTGGGCATCATCATTTAATATTTTAGCCGCCTGATAACCTGCCTCTGCTTTAGCTTGTTTGGTTTTAAAATTATCCATCCACTTAAGCAATATTTCTTTGGTCTGTTTTCTATATTCTTTTATATCTTCATTATCATACAGTGTTTTATCCTTAGCTAAGTTTCTCAAATCAAATAAATTACTATAAGTCAAAGGTAACAAAATGCGTTTTATCTTCCAGTGTTCACCGGCTTCCAATCGGCCATGAGAAGCAAAAATACCGGCTAACTCCATAAGTTCTGCCGCTAATAACGCCGGTGAATCACTAAAGTTTATTTTCCTTTTAAATTTATCTACTAACAATAATTTTGCTTCCGGCCTTATATTTTTTTCGGTTTCTCCGATATATCCGGAAGCTTCCACGCTCAGTAAAAAATCGGTCCAGCTTAAAATCAAATAATCAAACAGGGTCGGATACATACCAAAGTCGATATTTTTTATTTCCAAAAAATATGCTTCTTTTTTTATATCCAATTTTACCAACTCTTTACGCAGTTCCCAGAGCTGTTTATATGCTTTTTTGATTTTTTCTTTTATTTCTTCCGGGGTAAGACGAAAAACATCACTTTTTTCTTCATCAATGATATCTCCTCTTTGAATAGAAGAATATTGTCTTAAAAAATCCCTGAATAGTTCTGCCTTAAGGATTAAAATGCGCACCCGGTTATCTGTTTGTTTGGGCAGGGGAGTGGAAATTAGTTTCTGGGCTGCTGCTCCATAACGGAAAAGATGGGTTAAAGATTCACAAGTTCTAAAAAATGCTTTCCAGCGAATTTCAACATTAGTGGTTTTTTCAAATAGCAAATCATATTCTCCAAGTGCCTTTTGAAATTGCCCTTGCTTGAATAATTTATCTGCTTCTTCTATATTACCAGCAGTAGCAGTAAAACATATTCCATTAAGCAACAATACTAAAAACAAACCCCAAAAACTATATTTCCAGATATTTTTCATCTGCTTCTCCTTAACCCCCCCGGTAAATATTTTTTCTTATTACTTAACTATTTCTCCACATAAATAGTTCCCACTATCGCACCGTTAATCAAACCCATTATCAAAGCATTGATTATCCAATACACCACAACTGTGGTGGCAATGGTCATATAAAAAGGCATCGATATTATTCCTGAAAATGCTCCCACTAACCACACAAGTAAGCCATAGGTCATTCCCTTTTTTGCCCCTTTACCCGGAATCCCTTTGTAAAGTACTGCATAGACCAGAGCAAATACTATTGCGATAATAATTCCACATAAATTCATGCCAATCACATTTCCCGCACTCATCATTGTTGTCGGGTCTTTCCATATATTAGGTGGTAATCTATATACCCAGTTAAAAAGCCAACCACAAGTCAGCCAGCCAAACAATGAATTGACTATCCATATAATTGCCCCGGAAATTAAAATTTTTTTTACGTTCACTATTTTCACCTCCTTTTTTTAACGCTTTTAGAGCTCTGCCAAATAACACATTCCGTCATTCCGCACTTGGAGATTGTGTCATAACTCATATTTTCATGTGGTAGCCGCAGGCTTTAGCCTGCGTTATCGTCGGAACTTTTCCGCAGGCTAAAGCCTGCGACTACCAAAAAAGGGATTATGACACAATCTGTCCGCAGGAATGACCCTCCTTATCCTCCACCTCAGGCGGATAAGGCAGAGCGGGCAGGCCATACAGGGAAAAAGGCTATTTCGCAAAAGTCTACAACACCTTAATTTAATGCCCTTATTTCTAATCTGTTATTTAGCATAACAAACTAACTTTGATTTTTGCAATAAAAAAAGTAATGTTTCTAATTAAGTTTATATACAACTTTAATTGTTCCTTGGTTTTCTTCTGCATGATATTTTCTGGATGTTTTTTTTACATAACTAAAATTTTAGTAATAATCAAAGAACCTTTTACCCGGGTAGAAAAACTATTTCTTACATTAAGATGTATTTTTTCTACTTTTAAAATCTGGTAAGATTTTTGAAGATAATAAATAAATTTCACAAATTGTTCTATGTGTCCTTCTCCCTTTATTTCTATAGTGTATTTTTTGTAAAATTCCATTTTTTTAACTGGCTGCGGTTTAATATTAATCAAAGAGACCTTTGATTTTTGGGCAAGAGATTCTATTTCTTTAAGAAAAGAAGCAACGTCTTCTTCATCCGAACCTTTTTTCTTAATAAAAGCCATATATTTTTCGAATTCTTCTTTTATCTGCTTTTTCTGTTTGATAATTTGATTATTTTTTTTCCACTCAATTTCTTTTTTTATTTTCTCCTGCTTTACTAAGCCTATTTCTTTTTTTAAAGGTGTTACTACAAAATTGTTAGAAAATACAATAGCCAGAAAAACAAGAACGATATAAAATAACTTTTTTTCTCGTTTATTTAAATGGTCAATAAACATTTAATGCCTCTCCATTTTCCCTGGTAAAAATTGACAAAAAACCTCAAAATCTGTTATTTCCTGATGGCGAATTTGTCTTTTACTTGCGTATTTTAATTTAACCTTTTCAAATAAATCCGATTTTTCCAAAATGGTGACCAATTTAAACACCCGCGACATCTGCGAAGAAGTTCCTTGCAAGGTTACATTTCCATCACTGTTATAAATAAATCCTGAAAGTGAAATCCGTGCAGGAATAATCCGATAAATTTCAGCTAAAATTTCTATACTCGAATTTGTTCTATTCAAATGTTGCCGGATAATTGCTGTTTTTCTTTTTGTTGCTTTTAATTGTTCTGCTAAGGTTTGAGTTAAAGAAATTTCATTTTTTAATTTTTTTATGTATTTCCTTTCTTTCCAAAACCATTGTCCGATTATTCCTGATATTAATAACACAATAAGAGTGATTAAAGAGAACAAAGTTATCATATCTCTTTTAACGATGAAAGACTTATGTTTTTTTTCTTTTTCCTGTTTAAGAAAATCAATCTGGAAAGTATTATCTAATAAGATTAATCCCAGAGTTTTTGGCCGGGAAAATACTTCTTGCGAAAAACCAATAGTTTCTTTTAAGTTCTTAATATTATCCGGCCAAACAAAACAATCAATTAATTCTATTGACAAACTTAATTCTTTTTCCAACATTTTTTTTAATTGGTTCGTTTCTTTACCGTAATCACCCATTAATATTTTCCTGATTTCCTTATAGTCAACATTTTTCTTATAGGCATTTAAAGAATCTTTAACAAAATTAATTATCGCCTTTCTATGTTTATTTAAGGCTTCTATTAAACAATCAGGATTCTCTTCCTTAATATTATGAAAATCTTCTATCCTCATACTACGGGTAAAAATTAACTGCTGCTGATTGAAAATAATTAATTCAATCCCGGAATAGTCAATATGTAGTAATCCAACTATTTCATTTTTTCCAATTAAATCCTTCCAAGTATTTATTACCCAGTTAAATAAAGTATATGGAACTATCGTTATATGAGCCGGTTCTATCCCTATTTTGTGTAAAATACCCCTATACCGGTCAAGAAAAGGTTTTTGTACAATAAACACAACCACTAAAGAATGGGTCTCATTCTTATGGATAATGGTATAATCATAAATGATTTCTTCCTGAGGAATAGGTAATTCTCTGATTAGTTGAAAATAAATCATTTCTTTTAGTTCTTTATCATTAATACTGGGAAAGTGATAATATTTAATAAATATGGATTTTCTTGATATAGCCATTACTATTGATGAAGGCTTATCTTTTATTTGGCTGATAATATTTTTTAAAATTATTGTTGTTTCTTCTAATGGAGAAGAATATATTCTTTCTACCCGATGTTCAATAATGTTTTTTCCATTTTTATTTTCAGTAAATTGAGTATATCGAATATACGGTTCATCAAGTTCTAAAATATTTTTTATAAATTTATTTTTTCGTAAACCCAGTTTTTTGCTTATCATTTTACTCCTCATGCCAATAAATAATATGTCCTTTTTCTCTATCAATAGTTGCCTCAACCTTTTGTATAATCTCACTATTCCCATCCATTTTTATTTCCATACAGGCTTGAAAATATTTCGATTTTACGGTTATTAAATCCTGGCTGGTAAGTTTGTCAATTTGTAATAAATCCTCTTCACTTATGGAGTAAATACCTTCCAGGGTATCCTTAATTTCGTTTACCTTTTTAAAAAATTTATCATCTTCAGTTCCTTCTTTTCCATCCGAACCCTTTCGATAATCAACAATTAACTGACTAAGATTATCATTTAAGCCTAAGACTTTTAGGGTTTTTATTGAACAGGTATTAATATTTACCTTCCCCTCTCCATAGACAGTTAATTCTTCTTTAAGTTTAGTTAATAGTTCCGGGGTTACACCTTTAACTAATATTAATTCATCCTTTGTCTGAAAAGGGCCGTTTTTACAGGAATAGGGATCAGCAAGACTTTGGTAATATGAATTTTCCGCTCCCTCAGTAAGCGGGGTATCATCACTATCCCGCCAATCAATAATAGCTGAGGCAATAGCTTCATCTATCTCCTCAAAGGACATAAGAACCTCCAAAGAAGCAGTATTGATATTAATTTTTCTTTCTTCATCTATTAAACCATAACATATTTCTTCTTCCTGATTATCTTCCCTGGAATAGAAAATAGTAAATTCTCCTCTATTTATAGTAATGCCTTTAAACATATCAGGATTGTTGCTCCATACATCATTTAAAGTATCACAGAAACTATCATCGCTTTTCAAAACAGCAATTGCTTTTCGTACACTTGCTTTGGTTATCTGTGCACTTTCAATTTTATCTTTTAACATAGCGGATAACTTTAATTCCATTTTTACCCTACGGGCAAATCCTAAAGTAAATACTAATAATATAGTCAATATCCATAAAGTAACGATTAATATTGATCCGGTCGTCCTTTTTATCATCGGGTTAAAGTACTCCTAATTTTCCTATTGGCATATAAATTGTTTTAGAATATTTTTCAGACTTACCATATTTATTAATCAGCTTTAAATGAATTTTAATTCCTATAGGCAAGTCTTTCTTTGATTCCCAATAATCTTTCCAGTCAAAATCATCTTGCTCTTTGCTATAAGCATAGCTAATGTTAAAATCTTCCACTCCGGCAGTTAATTTTTCATCTTTTCCCTTTTTCCCCAGATGAATCTCGCTGAAAGTCTGGTAGCTTCTCCTCAAGCATTGTTCCTGAGAGTCAAAATAATAGTTGATTTTACAAAGATTGCCCGTATTATAACGGTTAGAAAAAAGAAGAAAGGATATACTGTTTTTTTTGCCTTCAAAATCCAACGGTTGAAAAGAAACAGTATTTCTCAATTCACCGGCAATGAGTTCCAAAAAAAGACGGGATTTTTGGTGTAAAGCATACATTTCTTTTTCTCTTTTCCATAAAGTTACACCCTGAGAAAAAATAGAAAATATTTTTATCCCAATTAACGAAAAAAGAACCAGAGCCATCAGTATCTCCACGAGTGTAACACCTTTCTTTTTCTTTAATGGAGTAAAACCAATTCTTACAATTTTTAACATTTTTTCATTCCTCAGGTAAAATATATGTTTCTAAATGCGCTATTTTTTCTCCCTTTTCCCCATATACTCCCAGCTTTAATTTATTTAAAGAAATATTTTCTACTTCGGTTACTTCTGTTTTCCATCGATAACTCCTATCTTCTTCCTGAATATCTCCTTCTTCAATACCCAAAGGTATATTTCTTCCATTTTCCAACTCCCAAATCTTATTTTCTATAAGTAAGTACTGCTTAAAAATCTCTCGTGATGCTTCAACTGATGATAAACAAGTTCTCAATGAATGCATAACCCATACCAATCCTAAAGAAACAACTCCCACGGTTATAAGCACTTCAATTAAGGTAAAAGCTTTTTCATTAGATAACATTTTTTTCATTTTATTTTCCTTGATATTTCGCCAAAGCTAAGGCTTGTATCGATTCAAAATGTCCGTCACTTACAATAGCAAAACCTCTTTCTTGGTCTATACTTAAAACAATATCTATTATATCATGCTCTCCGTTATGGAGAAACTCATAGTAATTTTTTTTTGTCCTGACTAAAACTTCCTCCGGCCAAAAATATGTTCTACCATATCGCCCTTTTAATCTTTTAAAATCAGCCGACCCATTTCTTTTGTTCCTGGTGGTTAACCAGTATCTTTTCTGGGACGGGTCTATATTTAAACGAATTATCTTTTGCTCTAAGACCGCTTTCTGACGAGCAAATTGCAAAATCTTTTGCAAATTATAAGTATGATTTTCTATTCGAATTTGTTCATAGCTCTTTTTCATAAACGGAATTGAAATGGCCATCACCACCCCAATAATAATAACAACTATAATAAGTTCAAAAAGGGTAAATCCTTTTTTATTGCTCATTCCTGTTCTACATCCCAATTGGTAATATCGTCCCCTCCTCCCTCTACCCCATCAGCACCATAGGAAAATAAATCATAATCCTGGGAATTATGAATGCCGGGACATACATAAACATAGGGATTATCCCAGGGGTCCCTGGGAAATTTTCGCTTGATATAAGGCCCGTTCCAATACTGAGGAACAGGAGGGGTTGTAGTTTTTTTGAGCAGTGCTCCCAGCCCCTGTTCAGTAGTAGGATATTTCCGATTATCTAATTGGTACAAATCAAGCGCTGTGGCAATATTTGCTTCAATATCAGCCTGAGCAGCCACTTTTCTTGCTTGTTCACTTCTCCCTACCATTCGGGGAATTACCATAGTCATTAATATCCCTAAAATAACTACCACTAACATAAGCTCTATTAAAGTAAAACCTTTTTTCTTCCACATTATACACCTCTCCTTATTTTATAGATTTTGCCTTGTTTTTCCTCTTATATGACTCGTAATAGTTTCCGTATTATTACATCATTACATTCATCTCAAATATGGGAAGCAATATGGCGATTACGATAAATCCTATAACCAGGCCCATAATTAAAATGGTTAACGGTTCTAACAGAGTAACGCTCATTTTTGTTACTCTGTCAGATTCCTTTTCATAAGAATTAGCAATCTTGTTTAAAGACTTATGCAGAGTATTACTTTCCTCACCCACTTTTACCATATTTACCACCATATCGGGAAAATAGCTGCTTTTTTTTAGACTATCCGACATGGTCGTTCCATGAACTAAGTCATTATAAATTCTATCTGATTCCAAACGAAAAAGTTCATTTTGTAATACCCCTTTTACTAAGTGCACTGCAGCAAGAATAGGAACCCCGTTTTCCAGGAGCATACCTGTAGTCCTGGCAAACCGGGAAATTTCTATTTTGTTAATTACCTTTCCCCAAAAAGGGAAATGCAACTTAAACAAACTCCAACTTTTTTTCCCTTTCTCCGTTTTTAATGCTCTTTTAAATAACATACCTAAAAATCCCACCAATAGCAAAACAGCCCACCAATATTGAACAAACATTTTACTCGTCTCCACTAATATTCTCGTTGGCAATGGTAAAACCTGACCTAAATCCTCAAACATGGTAACCAGCCGGGGAATAACAAACAAGAAAAGAAAAATAATTGTTGCTATACCCACAGACACTACCAAAATAGGATAGACCATCGCTGAACGCAGTTTTGATTTTATTTCCTCTTCCTTTTCTCTAAAATCGGCAAGATTGGCTAATATCTCTTCTAAATGTCCACTCATTTCCCCGGATTTAATTAAACTCACAAATAAATTGGAAAAAATTTTAGGATATTGTTTTAAACTATTGGAAAAACTTTCCCCTTTTTCTACTTCTTTAGTTATATTTTCAATAATAATTTTAAGCTCTCTATTTCCTGTTTGACCTTCTAAAATACGCAGTGCTTTCACAATGGGAACACCACCATAAAGCAAATCAGAAAACTGGCGGGTAAACAAAGTAATATCCTGAGAACGTATTTTAAATAACAACCGTCTACTTATGTTTTTTCTTGCCCCTATATCCCTGTCCCTGTCTTTCTCCAGCATAAACGGGAAACATCCTCGCCTATTCAACTCCTCAACAGCCAGACTTTCATTTTGAGCTTCTATTTTCCCCTCAACAAATCCCTGGGTTTGATTTTTTGCTTTATAAATAAAGATAGTCATAATTTCTTATTTTACCTTTCTTTTGTGTTTTTAAAAGCCGTATTTCTAATCACTTTCTTCCTGAGTGACCCTGAGAATCTCACTCACAGTGGTTAATCCTTTTATCACTTTTTCCCAGCCATCCTGACGCAAGGTTCTTATTCCCGATTTTAAAGCAACCTGTTTTATTTCCTCTGTAGAAACACGCTGAAGAATAAGTTCTCTTATCTCTTCATCTAATACGAGAACTTCATAGATTGCTGTCCGGCCTAAGTATCCGGTAAATCTACAATGACTACATCCTTTCCCCTCAAAAATCTCTGTTTCGGATTTTACATCCCATTTTATGCTTAATTCCTCAATTGCACTTTTGTCCAGAGGTATCTTAGTTTTACAATGCGGACAAATCAGACGAACTAATCTCTGAGCAACAATACAGATTACCGATGAAGAAACTAAGAATGGTTCTACCCCCATATCCAACAGCCGGGTCACTGCACCTGAAGCATCATTTGTATGTAAAGTGCTAAAAACCAAATGACCGGTCAAAGCTACACGAACGGCAATCTCAGCTGTTTCATAATCCCGTATTTCTCCGACCATCATTATATCCGGATCATGCCTGAGCATAGACCTCAATCCCCGGGCAAAACTCAAATCAATTTGAGGGTGAATCTGAACCTGAGTAACCCCTTTTAACTGATACTCAATAGGATCTTCAATAGTAACAATCTTTTTTTCTGCATCATTAATCGTATCTAAACAAGCATATAAAGTAGTAGTTTTCCCACTGCCTGTAGGCCCGGTAACCAGTATAATTCCGTGTGGTTTTTTTATCATCTCTTCCAGAATATTAAAATCCTTTTCTAAAAGCCCTAAACTCTTGAGACCAAAACGGATATTAGTATTTAAAAGTCTTATATTGACGCTTTCTCCAAACGGAGTAGGAAGAATAGAAACTCTTAAATTAAGTTCTTCACCGCTTATCTTTACCTTAATTCTTCCGTCTTGAGGCAAGCGTTTCTCGGCAATATTTAAGGAAGACATAATCTTTATTCGTGATATGATGGCATGATGGAAATGTTTTAATTCTTCCGGCACTTGAATAGGACAAAGAATCCCATCAATGCGATATCGAATTCTTACCTCATCCTCGTATGGCTCAACATGAATATCGGTTGCCCGCTTCTGAAAAGCCTCAATTAAAATCTGATTTACTAACCTTACCACAGACGCATCTAAAGCTAAATCCTTAATTTCTTCTGTACTAGATAAGGAAGCATCTTTAACTCCGGGTGTTACTTTTCCCTTCATCCCTTCTAAAGTCTCTGCTCCCACGCCATAATAGCGGGTAATGGCTTCCAGGATATCCTGTTTTCGGGCCAATACCGGATCAATCACCACCCCTAATAATAGCTCCAAATCATCCCGGGTAGCCACCTCTAACGGGTCACTCATGGTGACCGTCAGGATATTGTCCTTTCGGGCAATGGGCATTATTTTATAATGGTAGGCGAATTTAGCCGGAACGGATTTAATCACTGACTCATCTATCGTGCTCTCTTTTAATTTAACATACGGAATATTGATTTTCTCTGAAAGTAAGGAAAAGACTTTATGCTCTTCTGCAAAGCCCAGATTCACCACTGCTTCTCCAATAAAATCATCCCCTTTTCTTTGTTCTACTAAAGCCAACCTCAATTGTTCGTCAGTGATTACTTTTTGGTCAACCAGCAACTCACCTAAATAGACATTATTTTCCTTAGACATAAGCTTCTCCTAACCTTATTTTTTAGGAATATATTTACCCGTTTCTTCCGTAGCTATCGCTCCGGTTACAATGTGTGGAGTCAAAAACACTACTAAATCCGTCTTGGTCTTCTGTTTACTTGTACTTCTAAAAAAATATCCCAGAAGAGGAATATCTCCCAAAAGAGGAACTTTATTTCTTGTATCCAATTTTTTATCCTCTATCAATCCGGCAATAACTATCGTCACCCCATCCTTAACCAAAACGGTTGTTTCCGTCTCTGACGTGCGTACTATCGGAATGCTATTCCCTTCGCTGGTGATAATCTCACGATCTACCGAACTTACCTCCGGTTTAATCTTCATTCTGATAAAATTATCCGTACTAATAGTGGGTGTTACAAAAAGTTTTACCCCTACATCGACAAAGGTTACTTCTTCGGCAGTAGTTATTACCCCGCTCCCTGAGGTAGTGGTGGTTGTAGTCACATAGGCTTCCTTGGTACCTACTAAGATTCTTGCTTCCTGGTTGTTAATTACTGTAATGCGTGGAGTAGAAAGAAGGTCTGTTGTCCCTACTGTCTGTAAAACCTTAATTAAAGCAGTATAGTCATTAGCATCCAATGTTCCTATACCAAATGTAGTTCCAAAAGACGATTCCCCTAAAATATTAAAATCTCCTTTGATTTTACCTCCTACCTTATGATTATTAATGTCAGAAAATACATATTCCCAATCAATCCCCATTTTAAATTCTTTATTAAGAATTACCTGAATAATCTTTGCCTCTATCAAAACCTGTCTATCCCGTTTATCAATCTCCCCAATAACCTTCTCCATCCTTTCTATCACTTCCGGTAAATCAACAAGAATAAGTGAGTTGGCTCTTTCATCAACCAACACTTCACCCTTAATGCTTTTTATTTTAGTCAAAATGGTTACCACTTTAGTCCCATCCGCATAATTAAGATGAACCACTTTTACTTCTCTCTTATCGTTAAAACGTTTACCATATTTTTTTTCATAATCCTTGGCGGTTATGACTTTGATAATTCCCTCTTCAATTTCATAAGCCAGGTCGTTTGTTTCTAAAATTGCTTTCAATGCCCCCCAAATATTTACATCTTTGAGAAACAAACTTACCGACCCCCGCACCTTTTTACCGGCAACGATTTTTAATTTACTTTTTTGCGATAAGATTTTTAAAACATTAAGAATGTCCATACCCCGCAATTCCAGGGATATTTTCTTATCCTTATTTTCCGTAGTCAATCGCATAACCTTCTGCTCATCTTTTGGCCGAACGAATTCCCGAGCCAAAACAATATTAACCTGGATTGCATAAGCTACAAACACTAAAACCAAAAATAATTTTCTCATATTTAATTTCTCCTTTGCTTAAGGGGTATTGTCAAAAGCATTTGACATTTAGTTTATAATTTGTATTCTCGTCATCCTCCCCCCCTTTGAAAAAAAATAATATCTCCCCCTTTGAAAAAGGGGGTTGGGGGGATTTTATTTATATTCTTTCTTTTACTGCCAGATAAATCACTTCCATAACAGAATCCAGTTCTTGCAAAACTTGTAGATTATTAAAACGCAAGACACATAATCCCTTGTTCTTCAAGTATATATCTCGTTGTGCATCTTTCTGTTCCTTATCTGATTCCATATGTTGTGATCCATCCACTTCTATTACAATCCTTGCTTTGTTTCCTCTCCCCTTGCGGGAGAGGATTAAGGTGAGGGGACAGTGAAAGTTTGTTTTTTGTCTTTAACTTTGTGCCTGTCTTTTTCTTTTATCTAAATCCCCCTATCCCCCTTTTTCAAAGGGGGAAATTACTTTTCATATTTTTTCATCTATTTTATCATTCCTGCAGAAGCAGAAATCTATTGCATTATAGATTCCGCATCAACAAAATGTATATTTTGCAAAACTCTTAAGGCATATTTATTCGTATCTTTTCTCCTTTATAACTGACAATAACCGCATTATTTAAAATCTCCTCAATTTTAAAATCGTCAATAGAATCTCCCTGATGAAGAAAAAAAGTCTGTTTTTTACTACCGTCCTTGATAATTGCCTCCGGCCTGCCCTCATCAAAAACAATACCACTCAAAATTAAATTTTTGGTTAACTCTTTCAATGTAGGTTTTTTTTCTTCCTTTATTTTTTCTTTTATTTTTGGTTTTTGGGATTGATAAATTTTAAAAATACGCTTTCCCCTTATCCTTCGCATATAGAAAGAAAGTGAACGCCCTTTTTTATTTTCCAATATATTTTCATTTACTTTATTCATCAAAGTTCTTTCCGGGCCGGCATGACTAAGTAATGTTTGTCCGGGTAAAGAATAAATTATTTTCACTCCATAAAACACTAAAAGAATTACCATTATAGAAAGGAATTGATTTATATATTTTAAAGGCCGCAAATGAAATTGTGTTTTTCTTTTTTTAAAAAAAGTTTTAATTCTCCAATAAACTGCCGTCAAAAAACCTTTAACCTTTAACCTTATGTGTGAAAAAGGCTTGTCTTTGTTTTTTTTCTTTCTAATTAACCTTAACAATTTTTCTTCCGGAGTAAAGGTAGTTTTCATCTTCCGAACCCCTCATTAATAAGAAAATCCACACTCTCTTTGGTAACGACATTCTTCTTGTGAATGACTATATGTTCCAGACAATGATGACAGAGCAGGGCAATTTGACGCGGATAACCCTTGGTATAAAGAAAGATAGATTTCATTGCCTCTTCTGTAAATAAAGAGTTTTTCTTTCGATTTCCTGCTTTTTTAAGACGAAAATCAATCATCTGCAAGGTTTCCATCTCATCAAAAGAATTAATTGTATATTTGAGATTTACCCTATCCATAAAATTTCTTAATCTCTGTAAGCGGGGCAAAATCTCCAGTTGTGTTAAAATTACCAATTGTAAAAGTTTAAACTGATTAGTTTCATAATTAAGAAATATACGCAATATTTCAAGTAGTGGAAGAGACAATTTCTGCCCTTCATCAATCAAAAGAACAATGGTCTTATGCTCGTTTACTCCTTTTTCAAAAAGATAATCCTTGATAGCATCCTGATAATCAATACTTGCCCGATAATCTCCTTTAATCCCAAACATTCTACATACACTGCGTAAAAACTGAAATTCAGATTTAAACCCGGGATCAAGAATTAAATGGAATATAAAATCATCCTCTTCATTGAATAACTGAACCAATGTCCTACCCAACGTTGTCTTGCCTGTCCCTACATCTCCTAAAATAAGATTTAACCCTCGTTTTAGTCGAATAGCAATCTCCAATCGTGCCAGGGCTGATTGATGAGCCCGTGACCGGTAGAAAAAATCAGGATCAGGACTTGTAGAAAAGGGCTCCTTTTCCAAACCTAAAATTTTGAAATAACTCATATTATCTTTTTTATCTCTTTTAAAGACATCCCTTTTTTTCTCAATTTTCTAATCTTCTTTACTCGTATTACTGTATTGTAGTCAAAAAATCTGAAATTGGTATAAGGACTCCGGGCATATTCTTTAATCAATCCCAGTTTATAATAATATTTTAAAGTATAAACTGAATTCCGGGTATCCCTGGCCAAATCTTTTAATAAATATATTTTTTTCATAAAAACTCTCTTTAACTCTCTAAGTAGAGAGTTAATATTATAACAAAAAAAATATAACTTTGCAAACTTTTTTTACAAATACTCCCCGCACCTTACTGTCCATTCAAACAAAAAGTAAGGTGCGGGATATTTTTAAAATTACCAAACATTAACTCAGTCGTACAGGTTTTTTAAACTAACAAAAGAAAAATTATTCAATCCTGATCATGGGGAACAGTGACAGTAGCTGTTGCACCGGCTGCGTTTCCGGAAGCGTCAGTTACCGTATAGGTAATAGTATAAACACGACCGTCTCCATTTCCGGATCTTTCCGCCCTTAAGGAGAATGAATAATCTTCCGTACCCAAATCTGCTCCTTGAATATCGTTGGATGTATTTCCATCTCCCAACCCATTATCAGGCTCATTGCTGACAACCGATAAAAGGATAATCTCCGGTACAGCATCGCAAATATCACTCACTGTAACATTTGCCACAATATCTACCATTTTGTGATCGGGCGGCCAGAGACTATTTGGATTTACATTCACGCTGATATCCGGCGGAGTAGTGTCCGTAACCGTAACTACAATTTCATCACTTGCACTATTTCCAGAGGCATCTGTTGCAGTCACTGTGATTATAGTTGAACCGAGAGGATAGACATCTTTTTTTCCGGTTATCACTATCTCCGGATTAGGATCAACTATATCCTGGACATCAGGTACAG
>JAUVLC010000098.1 GCA_030595925.1 Clostridia bacterium
ATGTACCCGAATGTAATGAGTGGTTCATGGGGGCAGGATGTGTTTTTCAAAGAAAATTGGCGGAGAGCCGTGTACCCGAGCCATGTACCATTCACTTCGTTCAGGTGCACGGCAGGCTGTGTGAGTAGTTCATGCGGAGCCATGTACCCGAATGTAATGAGTGGTTCATGGGGGCAGGATGTGTTTTTCAAAGAAAATTGGCGGAGAGAAAAATACTGAATATTTACCAAAAAGGTAAATAAATTAATAATTAAAAAGGAAAACTTGAATGAGAGACAAGTCTAACTTTTTATTATATGTAATAGTAAGTTGGTTTTTTGCAATGGTTTTTATTATTACTGCATCGCAAATATTTCCTTCCGGAATTTGGCGAAGTTTGGTTACCGGGAAATATATTCTTCAAACAAAAATATTTCCGTATAAAGATATTTTTTCATTTACAGCTGAAAATAATTGGATTGCTTATAGTTGGTTAGCAGAGATAATTTTTTATAAAATTAGTCTTTTTGGGTTTTATTGGCTCAGCCTTTTTAGAGCGGTTTTAGTTACACTTACTTTTGCTATAGTTTTTAAAGCTTTTTATAATCGAACTGAAAGTCTTCCGGGAACATTATTTATAATTTTATTATCCTTTTTTGTCTCTATCCTGGACCCTTTTTTTATGGATAGGGCACCTCTTTTTTCTTTTTTCTTTGTAGCAATTTATGGGTTTATTCTTTCCGAATATAAATATAAAAAGAAAGATTATCTTTGGGCAATACCGGTCATTATGGTTTTATGGGTAAATATGCATATTTTATTTGTAATGGGTTTTGTGCTTCTTTTTTTATTTGTCAGTGGCGAATTAATTGAAACATTTTTATTAACAAAGAAAATGAAAAAAGAAAATAGAAACGAATATGAAGAAAAGATGAATCTTACGCCAAAACAAATACGCAAACTGGGTAAAGTAATTTTATGGACTTTTTTGGTTTGTTTTTTGAATCCATATGGTTATCATCTTTTTGTTCAAATCTTTGAATATGTTGGCAAAGAATATGTATATATGATAGATCCCGGTTTACAATCTTGTGATTTTCATAGAACAGAGATTTTTCTTTTTGAGATACTGTTCTTTTTGTGGATAGTTAACCTATTTCTATCTTTACAAACGTTGGATTTAGCAACTTTGTTTATTTTTTTGTTTTTTATGCATCATGGTTTGCATTTTTGTAGAGAGGTACCGTTTTTTTGTATTGTTGTACCTATTTTTTTAGCTCCGTATTTTAAATATTCTTTTACATATGTTGAAAGTAAATTAAAAAAAATATTAAAATTTTTATTCTATTTCTTCCATTTTGAAAAAAAATCAAAAACAATCATCACTGTTTTTTTAATGATAGGATTATTTATTCAGGTACTAAGTTTTAAAAACCTTATTCCTCCATTTAATAATGAAAAAGTTAAAAATTTTATCAGAAAAGTAAGCCCAATTGGGGCAATAAATTTTATAGAACAAAATCATCTTTTACCAAATATGTTTAATCCGATGGATTGGGGAGGCTATCTTTCTTACCAATTATATCCTCAATATAAAATAGCTGCTGATTATAGAATTCATATATATTCTGAGGGTTTTTTGGAAGATTACTTTAAAATTAAAAAGGCAAGAAGTGGATGGCGGGAGGTATTTGATAAATATAAAATTAATTTTGTTATTTGGAACAAAGAAAGTTGTCTTACTCAAGTATTAATGATAGACAAAAACTGGAAGTTAGTTTATAATGATAAAGTAGCAGTAGTATTCATCAGAAATTGTCCAGGGAACGAGGCAATTATTAGTAAATTTAGTATAAACTAAAGAACTGGGGACAGTCATATTTTTTAAATGATTGGTAATTTAAGTAATACGATGTTAATGTCAAGTAATTTTGAAAAGGAAACAAGAATGGAAAAAAACAGCAATATTCTTATTGTCGACGATGATAAAAGAAGCAGTGAAATACTGGGGGCGATATTAAAAGATGAAGGGTATAAGATAATTTGTGTTGAAACTATTGCCCGGGCAAAAGAAGAAGCAGCAGCAAATCTTTATCATTTGGTTTTGGTTGATATTAAGCTTTCCGATGGGTCGGGGTGGGAATTATTAAAGGAAATAAAAAAAATAAATGAAAAAATAATAGTAATTATTTTGAGTGGTATTGTTACTATGGAAAATTCAGATAAGGCAATCAATGAAGGCGCTTTTACTTTTATGCAAAAACCATTTGATGTGGACGAATTGAAAGCAACAATTAAAAAGGCACTGAAAATATAAAACTTAGTTAAAACACTAATTTGCAGATTAGAATAATAATAGATAACTTAAATTTAATTTAAAGAAGGAGATTGGGACAATGAATGAAAATAAAATCTCGATTTCTAATTATGAAGTTGTCAAAAAACTCGGAGAAGATACCCAATCGATTATTTATAAAGTTTTTAGTAAAAAAGACCCTGAAAAACCGTTAGTTTTAAAAATTTTAAAAGTTAGTTATCTTCCCGAACATCGAAAAATACATTTCCATCAAAAAATTGAACGATTAAAAGTTTTAAAAGATCCTCTACTAATGAAGCCTTTGTCTTTTGAAGTCCAGAAAGATATTCCCTTTATCGTTCGGGAATATTTTGATGGTATTCCTCTTAATGAATGGGCTTTAACTCAGGATAAAGTTTCTTTAAGAGATTTTTTTACGATAAGTTGTCCTTTAATTCAAGCATTAAATAAAATCCATGAAGCGGGTATTATTTATGGGGGTGTTAAACCGCATAATATATTAATTAATCCCGGGACACTGGATATCCGATTAATTGATTTTATATCTTCCATAGATGTTAGGGAAATAAGTCATTTTATTTACGACCGTTCATTTGTTGAGGGGACTTTGGCTTATACATCTCCGGAACAAACCGGCCGGATAAGCCATCGCGTGGGATTTTCTTCCGATCTGTATTCTTTAGGGATTATTTTTTATGAATTATTAACCGGTAAACTTCCTTTTTTTTCCCTTGATCCCCTGGAATTGATCCATTCTCATCTGGCGGAACAAGCTGCCGATCTTAGCGAATTAAATCCTGAAATTCCGCAAATGATAAGTAAGATTGTATCCAAATTGATTTTAAAACAGCCGGAAAAACGGTATCAAAATGCTAATGTACTGCTTACGGATATTATACATTGTCGTGACGAATATTTGAATAAAGGAATTATTGCTGAATTTTCTCTGGGTAGTGATGCTTATAATCGACGAATTACCTTTGTTTCAAAAATGGTAGGACGGAGAGATGAAGTAAAAATAATTTTAAATGAATACGAGGAGGTAAGTAAAGGGTTTTTCCGTTCTTTATTTATTTCCGGTTTGCCGGGTATCGGAAAAACCCGGCTGATTCAGGAACTGCAGAAACCAATTATTGAAAAAAGAGGGTATTTTACTTCCGGAAAATTTGACCTTTACCAAAAAAATGTTCCTTATAGCGCAGTTATTCAGGCTTTACGTAATTTAATTCGTACATTATTGACCGAAAGTAATCAAAGGGTTAAAATCTGGAAGAGGAAAATAACCGAAGTTTTAGGGGTAAATGCTAAAATTATAGCGGATGTTATTCCTGAGTTAGAAATACTGATTGGTTATCAGCCGGAGGTTAAATCACTTCCTCCGGTGGAATCAAGGAATCGGTTCAATGATCTTTTTGGTAAATTTTTAGGTTGTTTGGCTAGCAAAGAAAATCCTCTTATTTTATTTATTGATGACCTTCAGTGGGGAGATACAGCCACTTTTGATTTTTTGGAGAATGCTTTTACCAGGTATGAACATTATAATTATCTTTTTTTCATTGGGGCTTATCGTTACAATGAAGTAGATTCCGGCCATTCGTTAATCCGACTGATACAAAAAGTTAAAGAAAATAAACAGCCTATAGAACAAATTAGATTAGGTCCATTGGAACATAAATATTGTCATGAGATGGTGGCTTATATTCTTGATTCGCCTCTTTCCCAAAATGAAGAATTATCTGTTTTTATTACTGACCTTTCAGAAGGGAATCCTTTATTTGTCAATGAAATTTTATCTTATCTCCATAATGAAAGTTTGATTTTTTTGGACAAAAAACAGCATTGGCAATGGGATTTCAATAAAATACGGGAAACAAATATGCCCTCTACGGTAGTGGCTCTTTTTAGTGCTAAAATGCAAAAATTACCTCTTTTAACTAAAGACTTACTTGAATATTGTGCTTGTATGGGTAATCTTTTTTCGCCTACTGATGTTTCGATGGTTAAGGAAATAACGTTGGGAGGTACTTTTGAGATTTTAAAACCCGCTTTAGCCCAGGGCCTTTTAATGGAGAATAAAAATGATTTACAGTTTGTCCATGACCGGGTACAGGAAGCTGTTTTAAATAAAATTGATTATGAAAAAAGGAGACAGATACATTGGACTATAGGAAATCATTTGTTATCGCGTATTGCTGAAGGAACGGATCTGGAAAAGCTGGATTATCTTTTTTCCATAGCAAACCATTTAAATATAGGACGCCCAAAAACATTGGATAGTGAGACTGCTTATCATTTGTCAACAATAAATTATAAAGCGGGGAATAAAGCTTTGGCTGCCTTAGCGGCAAAAGCAGCGAATGAGTATTTTAAGTTAGCCAGAGAAATGCTTTCTGATGACTGTTGGAAAATTAATTACGAGGAAACCTTTAAGATTTATCAAAAAGCAGCAAAGACGGAATTAATGTGTGGTAATTATGATAATTCCGAGAAGTTACTTAATCGATTATTGGATAATGCCAAAACGGATATGGATAAAGCAGAATGTTTGGCAGAACAGACTACTTCTCTTTCTTCAATAGGGGATTTTATTAAAGCCATTGAAACAGCCAATCGTGGTTTGGATTATTTTAATAAATCAATACCGGTCAATTCCGAAGAAGCAGAGCAAAAAAGAGAACAGCAGATGAAAGAGATAGAATCTAAAGATATTGATATTTGGGATACAATTCTTAATATGCCTGTTACTAAAGACCGAAGGGGAAAAATTGAATTATCTTTTTATAGTGAACTCATTCCGGATTTATATATGTCGGGCTTTGTTTCTCAGTTGTATCTTTCTGCAGTGCAGTCAACTCAACAATGTTTGATCGGAATAATGGATGAGTCGGTAATTTATTCTTTTTCTATTATGGGTCTTTATTTAGCCGAAAAAGGTGAGTTTGAAGAAGCTTTTAAATACGAAGATCTTGCCCGGAATTTATGCGAAAAATATCCCAATACTTTTGGTGCTACCCGGGGGATGAACGGGATAGTCTGGTGTAATATGCATTCCCGGAGTCATCCCGAAGAGATAGTTAATTATTGCCTGAAGTCTATTCAGTGCGGTAAAAATTCGGGAGACCTTTATAATGCAGGACTTTCTTATGGTCCGTTAATGTGGAATTTACAGGTGCAGGGCGTTGATTTTTTGAAAATTCAGGAATATGCCCGGGAATGTTTGGATTTTTCTAATAAATATCATTTATATTTTTCCGTTCATCTGGCAGAGGCAATGCAGGCTTCCTGGATAGAACCAATGAAAAAAGATTATATGCCTATTTCAATGGAGGAAAAATTAAAACAATGGGAAAAAGAAAATCATATTGCTTCGGTAGGGAGTTATTATGTGCATATGGCTCTTTCCTATTATTACTTCGGAGAATATGAAAAAGCTGAAGAGTTTTTACAAAAGGTCAAACATTATTTAACCGGTTTGACCGATAATGTATTAAAGCGGCAATGGCATGTTTTTTTAGTACTTAATGCCTTGCGTTTGTATGAACGGGGAATTAAATATAAGGACAGAGAAAAATTAATAGCCTATATTCAGCCGTTGATAAAGAAAATTGAGATATGGGCTCATTTGGGGCCGTTATTAAAACCCTATCTTATTTTCGTTTATGCGGAAAAAGAACGGGTGATAGGAGATTTAAGAGAAGCCAGAAATTTGTATTTTGATGCTATCAGTATGGCTTGTCAATACCGCTATACATTTTTAGAAGGATATATTAATGAATGTCTGGCGGAATTTATTACCGATCTTTCTGATTTTGCTAAAATTTGTCCCAAATATGAGGAATGCCGGGAGAAAAAGCCGCATTGTGATAGATGGTGGATTTGTTCTACTGAAGAAGACTGTACAAGAGAAAAACCTCGTTATGAAGGATTGAAAAGTGTTTTTTTGAAAGAGGCAGTTTTTTTGTATAAAAAATGCCATGCAGAACAAAAAGAAATATACTTGAAGAATAAATATTCGCAATATTTTGAAAAAGAAATGCCGGTTGTTTTATCTCCTGCTTTGGCTGCGGAATCAGTGCTTCCCAATATTGATATAAACTATTTGATGAAATCCTGCCTGGTTATTCCCGCAGAAATGGGGGAAGATGTTATTTTGCATAAGATTATGAATGTTGTTCTGGAAAGTTCCGGAGCTCAGCATGGATATTTGATTATGGAAGAAAACGGCGATTTAATTATTCGTGCCGAGAGCCATATTACTGAGAAGGATGTAGTGCGAGCGGTAAACAAAAGGTCTGAAGATTGCAAGGAGATATGTCATGCTATTGTTCGCTATGTATATCGGACTAAAGAAATGGTATTATTGGAAAATGCTTTGGAGAAGGGGGCATTTAAGGATAATCCCGAAGTTCAGAAAATGAAGCTTAAATCAGTGCTTTGCCTGGAGATTGTTAAGCAGAATAAATTAGTGGGAATTCTTTATCTGGAAAATCGTTTAGCCGATTCGGTATTTACCGCAGAAAGAATAGATTTGACTAAGTTATTTACTTATCAGGCAGCTATTTCTCTGGAGAATGCGCGATTGTTAGAACGGATGAAGCAGACGGAATCTATGCTGCAACGGCATCGTGAACACTTGGAGGAGATGGTGGAACAGCGAACCCGTCAATTGCGTAAAACCCAGGAAGATTTATTGGTGGCAG
The DNA here is from genome assembly GCA_030595925.1 of Clostridia bacterium. Classification (GTDB taxonomy): domain Bacteria; phylum CBDUZB01; class JAGLHV01; order JAGLHV01; family JAGLHV01; genus JAGLHV01. The sequence continues at coordinate 6,997 of JAUVLC010000098.1, forward strand.
AGCGATTAGCAACGCTGGGACAATTAGCAGGAAGTATATCGCATGAGATTCGCAATCCTCTCAGTATTATTAATACCTCAGCCTATTATCTTAAGATGAGACTGGGAACAGCGGATGAGGATTTACGCCAACATATTGAATTTATAGAGACTGAAGTAAAAAAATCAGCCTTGATTATTGACAGTCCTTTAAGCCTTTCAGGAATGAAAGATCCTCACAAAGAAAAAATAAATCTGATAGAAGTGATTAATTCTGTAATTGATTCCTCGGAAATATTAAATAAAGTAAAGATGACTAAAAATATACCGGAAGAAGAAATTTTTATAAATGCCGATAAAGAACAACTTTATATGGCTTTCAATAATATTATTAAAAATGCGGTGGAATCAATGGGGCAGGGTGGAATGTTCACGATAAATGTTTTATTGAAAGGGGATAAACAGGTTAGAATATCATTTATGGATACCGGAATGGGTATTACCCCTGAAAGTATTGATAAAATATTTCAACCCTTGTTTACCACTAAAACGCGGGGATTTGGATTTGGCCTTTCCATTTGTAAAATGATTTTTGAAAAACACAAAGGAAGTATTAACATTAAATCCAAAGTCGGTCAGGGAACAGAAGTAATCATAATCTTACCCCTTGCATGAAATATAGATGTTTTTGCTCTATATTTTCCCTCTCCCTTAAGGTGAGGATGTTTAGTCTGTTGTCTGTCATTCCTGCGGAAGCAGGAATCTATAGTTGTTTTTTCGTTTGTAGTTGCCTGATTTATCAGGCAGATCAGGCAGAAATATAAACAAATATAGCCTCATAAATGAGGCAACTACGAAGGGAAAAGATTAAGATTTATTTTGTTGTAGTTGCCCAATGAACTTGTGCTGAGTGTAATCGAAGTATTGGGCAGAAATATTTAATGAGTAAACAAAATGAGAATAACAAAAAATATCCGTTTAGATGAGTATGATTATAGAAGTAATGGGTATTATTTTATAACTATATGCACAAATTATCGACGACCATATTTAATTGGTGAAAAGAAAAATGTAGTCGCTCAATTTATTGAGCAGATACCGATAAAGACAAAAGGCGTGAAATTGGATTACTATGAAATTATGTCCACACATATTCATAAGATATTAATTTTGGAAAGTAGTGAACTAAAACTTGGTGAAATCGTTCGTCGATTTAAAGCAAGGACTAAAAGGGTTTTTGGTTTTAGTTTGTGGCAACCTAATTATTATGAGCATGTGATTAGAAATGATATGGCATTATCTAAAATTCGTGAATATATTAGAAATAATCCTGAAATAGAAAAAATAGAATTTAAACAATTTTATGATAAAGATAAACAAATACAGCCTCATAAATGAGGCAACTACGAAGGAAAAAATGAAGATTTATTTTGTTGTAGTTGCCCAAATTATTGGGCAGAAATGTAAACAAATACAGCCTCATACATTCGACAAGCTCAGTACAAGTTCATGAGGCAACTACACAAGAAGGGGAGAAAAGAATTGGTTAAAAAACTTAAAGTATTGGTAGTAGATGACAATGAAAAATTGCGTAAAAATCTGCTGGATATTCTTCAATTAAAAGGATATGATGCCCTTGGAGCTGAAAATGGGTATCAAGCCATAGACGCAGTAAAGACGCATCAATTTGATGTTATTCTTTTAGATATTAAAATGCCGGGGATGAATGGGGTGGATACTTTAAAGATTTTGAGGGAAATTGTTCCCAATATAATGGTTATAATGGTTACCGCTTTTGCCGACGACGCTTTTTATAAAGAAAAACTGAAAAATATTAATTTCAAAATTATCCAAAAACCTATCGATATGAAGAAATTGTGGACATTGTTGGAAAAGATAAATAATTGATTTTGTTCATCTTTTCAATTGAACTTTTTCTTTATGTCTGCTATAATCAATATTCATCAAAAAGGGGGAACAATGATACAAAAAACAAGTGGTAGACAAAAAATATTGGAAATGATATTTTTTGTTTTTTGTTTGTTGGTCGTGGGGGTGGGAGTA
>JAUVLC010000138.1 GCA_030595925.1 Clostridia bacterium
TATTTTTTTTGCCTTTTTTACCTCCGGGGTGAATTTCCTTTTTTAACCATCCTCCCATCCATCTTTCCCTGCAAACTTTGGGGTAAAGTGATTTTTAATTTCTTGTTTCTTCGACGCTATTTTTACAGCGCAAATAACTCGTGGCGAAAAAGACTTGACAAATAGAAAAAATATAATATACTTAAAAGATAAGAGGAAATAAAAAAATGAAAAAAAACATCAAGGGAATGACTTTGGTAGAAGTAGTTATTGCTATGGTTATTTTAGTTACCCTGTTAGTGGGAATTGCGCCGATGTTTATAGCAATGATGAGAGCTAATACCCGGGATAGATGGGAAACCTTTGCGGTAGCACAAACGCGGGAGTTAATTGAAACCATAAAAAGGATAGCATCTACGTCGACCGGATATATAAACGGGGACACCAATGGCAATACTATTATTGATAATCCTGCAGGATATCAGGAGATTGCTCTTACCGATGGAAATCATTCCGATCCGAATAATCCGATTAGTTTTGTTTCAGGTGCGAAAACGATGAGGGTTAATAGATATTATAAGGTAGTTACTACAACCATCGGAACATCCAGCTATAAGACGATAACCGTCTGGATAGAACCTTCCGGTACGGAATCAATATTAAAAAAGGTGACACTGGAAACGGTAATTTCTTCACCATAAGCAAGAGAAAAAAATGCAAAAAAAAGTTTGTAAACAAAAAGGTTTTACTTTTTTAGAAATAATGATTAGTGTTGCTATTTTAGCTATGGTGGTATTGATGGGTAGTTTAGTGCAAAAGAAAAATCAACAACTTTGGTTCAAATCAAATCAGCGTCGTGATGTTCAACAGAATGCCCGGATGGCACTGGACCAAATGGTTCGGGAGATAAAACAAGCAGGATATATCCATGGAAATAGGGCTCCTACGGATATACCCCCCGGTATTGGGCAGGCAATTGAGGTAGCTACGCCGAATACTATTAGTTTTAATGCGGTAATTAGGGATGTAAATGGGGATGGACTTAAGGAAGATACTACTACCTGGTCGGTTAATAGGGATACGGAGACGATAACTTTTTCTATGGTGCCTGTTTCCGGTACTACTAAAAATAAAATTCAAAGGCATTCTGTCTTTGCGAATGGAGACAGGGATATGGATTTTACTTTACCGCAAGTAGATGTGGAAAATCTTGAATTTGAATATAGAGATGGTCCGGGTAATATTTTGACCTTTCCGATTAGTATTCTGGATAGATATAATATTCGTTATATTAGTGTTTCTTTAAAAGTAAAAAAAGGAGCAGGACTCGGGAATACAGTCGCAGGATATGAGGAGATAATTCTAAAATCAGGAGTAAGTCCTCCCAATTTAAAACAGTGAAAATTTTTTTTGTTTTTTTCCGCAAAGATTTTGAAAGGGGAACTTAAAAAATAGAAACATTTATTTTTGATAGATGATTAAAAATAATATTTCCTATTGACAAAAAGAAAAAAAGTTATATTTTTATAATAAGAGGAAAAAGATATAGTTTTTTTAGATTTTAAGCGACAAAGGCAAATTCGTTGTAAAGCGAAGGAGCAAAGCCATGGGGCGCTATTAAGTAATAGCGGAAGCCGGGTTACCGAAACTTAAAATAGATTGGTAATCCGGCTTTTTATTTTTATATATTATCTTTTAAAAGGGGGTAAAAGAAAAATGTTATGGATAAAAAAGGATTTAAATAAAAAAGGATTAGCCTTACCGATGGTTTTTTTAATAGCCGTTGTTTTTATTCCAGTGGCTGTAGGATTAGTGTTTCTTTTAAGACAGGAGACTAAGGTGGTAAGAAAGAGTAAGGTTTCCGCTCAGGCGGAGCAACTTGCTGAAGGGGCGGCAAATAGAGGGTTGATAGAATTAAAAAAACGCATAAATGAAGATCTGAAAGAAAATCTGGATACAAATGATTATGCTCCGAATGTAATAAGAAATACTTATGTAGCCAATCCAATGAATTTTATTCATGATTGTCTGATTCTTTCTGCCTCGACCGATTTTTTTGATATTTGGGCGACTTCTGCAACCCTTACTTTTTCAGAAAACTTAGAAACAGGAAGTTACAGCACTACAGTTGCTATTAGCACTACCCAGGCTCCTGTGTGGGAGCCGCATGGAGGAGGTCCGGGAAATCCTATAGCCCGTTTTTATTTTAAATATAAAATAACGACAGAGAGTACAGTAAAATACGAGGCTAAGAGTGATAAAATTTTTGGTCTGGTGATAGATTCTCTTAGTCCCAATGCTGTTCGTCCTGATGGTGAATTTGAAATAAAAATAGCAAAACGGAATTTTTGCGAGTATAATCTTTTTTGTGAGAGTTTACAGGATAATAATTGGTTTACCGAGCGTTATGATTTTAGCGGCCCGGTTCATTTTAATGATGAAATCAATTTTTTTGGTGATCCCGGGAACAACGGTCTTTCCGGTACTTTCCATGATGAAGTTACCTGTACCGCAGCTACAGCGAATTTTTTTCACGGGGGTCAATTAGATGCAGACTTTTATGATAATGGTGATGGAGTAGCTAGTTCTGGTGATGACCGGCCGGTGTTTAATGCAGGGTTTCAGAGAGGGGTGGATACAATTGATATGCCGGATTTTGTACAAATGCAACTACAACAAACTACGGCATTGGGTTTACCCGATGGAGCGGCTATACCTGCTTGTGCTAATGGGGTTTATGTGCCTAATGACGGAGCTAATAATGTAACCGGGGGTATTTATATCCAGGGAGATGTAAATAATATGACTATGAGCACTGCAGGAGGAGGTAACAGAGCAGTATACACTATTGACCATGATAATGGGACGACATATACTGTTTCTGTTAATATGAACACTGGAAATACCAGGTTTAACGATGGAAGTGATCATAATTACACCGGAACTACTAATGGAGTAATTTTTACTAACGGCGGTGACATAAATGCTTTTTCCGGTACGGTTCAGGAAGATTCACAGGTTACGGTTGCTGCTACCGGAGGGATTACCATTACTGACCATGTTCAATATGCAGATGATCCCCTTGTAAATCCAACGGCAACCAATGTTTTAGGTCTGCTTTCCTGGAATGATGATATTATGATTGGAACTTCCGCTCCGGATGATCTTACAGTACAGGCGTCTGTTATGACTCCCTCTGGTGAATTTGAAGTAGAAAATTATAATTCTTGCGGCTTACGGGGGGATTTAAATTTGTTAGGTGGGGTGATTGGGGATGAGATGGGTTATCATGGCGTATTTGACGGTGTTACAGGAGCATTTGTTCATGGTTATGCAGATCAATATGTTTATGATGTCAGGTTTAAAGAGGGCATAGCTCCACCCAAATTTCCTACGATAGGTACTTTTCGGTCGGATGTTCTGGATTTTAATACGGCGCCGAGTTGGAGACGGCTAAAAGAGAAAATTTAGAAATGAAACGAAAAACATATTATATTAATATCGTTGTGGGAAAAAAAGACGAAGTAATTTTCATAAACTATTGTGTTAATTGGGATTGATTCCGCCGTTTAAATGACAATTTCAGCAAGTGCATAAATATTCCGCCTTATCGGTTTTAATCCATAGGGCGGAGTTGTTATGCTTTGCAAAATTAAAAATATATTATACAAAGGAGAAAAAAAGATGACAAAAAAGTTTCCGGTAATAATTTTTAGTTTTTTGGTATTAGGAATGTTATTTACAGAAGGAGTGTCTGGGGTTAAGATCGTTGGTTTGTCTCCGGTACAAAGGCGCCTGGAAAATAAAAAAGTAGAAGCACCGGTAGAAACTGTTGTTTCCGAAGAAAAAAGAGAAGTAGAAATCGAAGATAAAATTGAAGAAAAAGAAGTAAAAGACACAAACGGATTAATTTTTATTATTATAATAGGAGCTGTTGTTGGATGGGTATTATTGAAATCTTTTAAAAAAGGAAAGAAAAAGTAAAAAAAGTTTAAATTTAGTTTTGACGAATTGCAAAAATGATGTTATACTAAAAACAAGTAAAGTATAAGTTTATAACGATAAAGGCAAACCATCTGTAAAGGTGGGACGCAAAGCTACAAGATCCATTGTTAAGTAATGATGGATAGCCGGGTTACCGAAAATGAAAGAAAAATCAAGGAAGAGATTTCTTAAACCGGATTATCCGTAGCAAAGCGGGTAATCCGGTTTTTTTAAATTGGCAAGGGGACAATCTCTAAGGATAAAAGGAGGGAATAAAAATGGGTAAAAGGAGGATGTGTTTACGGTCAGAAAAGGGGATTGTTATGCCGTTAGTGTTATTAATGATTTTAGTTTTGATTCCTATTGGACTGGGTTTATCCAATTTAACCAAAATAGAAACAAAGACTACTGTGGCGGCAAAGAAAACAAGCCGGGCGATTCAATTGGTTAGTGCCGGAGTACAAAGAGCAATGGTGGAGATAGTTAATAATGTAAGTTACCTTGGTCCTGGGGCTGTACAGAATTTATCAACAGGGCAATATACAATTAATATTTCCACCCCGGGATGTAGTTTTCAAGGGAATATTTTACCGGTTAATCGTTATGGTATAGAAGCCATTGGTTATGTTCCTAACCTGGTTCAAGCAGATGAAACAAGAAAAGTTGTTGCTTTTGTCAACAGGATACCATTTAACAATCATGGTTTATTTGATTTTGCTGTTACCGCAGGGGATGGGGGAATTGACATTAGAGGGAATTGCTTAGTAGATGGAGATCTAATTACCAGTGGTATCGCGAATAGTCAAGGGAGTGTAACTATTACAGGAACAGTTATCGATGGGGATGCTTCAGTCGCTAATTTTTCTCCCTTAGTTGCTCCGGAAACAGCAATAGATTTAGGAGCAATAGATCTAAATGGAAATAATAATTTTACTATAAATCCGGGAACTTATACTTGTAGTTCTATAAATATCAGGGGAAATGCCAGAATAACCCTGAATACAATTCCTGAAGGGGATGCAGTTTATTCATAAATAAAATTTTTTATTTATTTTTAATACTTTTAGTTTTTATATGCCTAATTTTTTGAATTTACTTGACAGATTTCAAAAATAGATATATATTACTTAATAATGGAAGGAAATATTTATTTTGGTTTAGTTAAAAAAAATAATTTTGAAGGTTAAGTGTAATGGAAAAAGAAAAATTTAGTAAAATAAAAGAGAAAAAAGGGATGACCCTTATTGAATTGGTAGTGGGAATGGCTCTTTTATCTATTGTTTTATTGGGTCTTATTCCGGTATTGACTATGGTAATGAAGGGTAATGTTCGGGATAGATGGGATACATTAGCTATGCAGCGGGCAGAAGAATTTATTGAAATAATAAAAAGAGTTGCTTTAACCAGTACAGGTTATGATTCGGGTGACACTAATAATTCCGCAGCGATAGATACAGCTAATTATAAAGAAGTTGTGTTGGGTCCTGATGGTACTTATGATGATCAGTTTAATCCCATTTTTTTATCTGGAGCGACATCAGGCATACTTGCTAATCGGCGATACAGTGTAGCAACTACAGTTGTAGGTATTACCAGTTATAAAACCGTAACTGTCTGGGTAGAGGCTATGGATTCTTCGTTATTGCGGACAGTAACAATTGAAACAATTATTTCAGAACCTTAAATAAAAGAGATGAAAAAAATGATAAAAAA